>JAJFTP010000091.1 GCA_021372895.1 Synergistaceae bacterium | reverse complement strand
GAGCGGGAAAACCAGAAATTGGGCAATAAAAGAAGTAGTATTTCTTAACCCTCCGAAGTGCAAAACAACAACGGAGGAAAAAGCAACAAACGCAGCGTAGTGATCAATTGCTGAAGCGACATGTACGGTTGACAGCTACCGTCTGCTTCAAGCCTGTTGTCATTGTCTATTTCAACGATACCGAGCCTGCCGCTGATCCTTTCAGCCGAAAGTAAAGATACCAGTGTATTTGCAAGAGTTTCTGCAAATACGATCAAATCATCTTTGTTTTTATATCCTTTTAGGTAGAAAACAAATCGATTCTCGTATGTATAGAATAACAAGCGTTTGTCCGTGCAGTATTTACTGATCACGCCTGCCGTCCTTGTGATCAATTCCTGAGTGTAGTGGAATCCAAATGCTGTAGTAATTGACTGAGCAGCACTCAAATCTATTCCGATCAGCGCCCTTTTCTCTCCGGTTCGCTCTTTGGTATCCCTGTCAAGGAGATTTTCCAGATAATATCTGTTGAACAGTCCGGTCCATTTGTCATGTTCATTATTATATCTGAGTATATTTTCGACTTCTTTTCTGTCGGATATGTCTATGATGATTCCTTCAATAGCATCTACCTCTCCATTATCGTTAAATATGCCTTCGGCAAGCTCAAGCACCCATTTCCGTTTCCCTTCAGCTGTTATGATCTCGTATTCATGTTTGAATGACAGCCTGTCAGCAAGGGTACGCTCCCATTCGATCCAGAGCGGTTCACGGTATTCCGGTGCGATGAGGTCGTTGAATGAGAGGTCTCTGTTATTCAAAAGGCTTTCCGGAGCGTATCCTGTCAGTTCAGTGCAGCCGTCGGAAATATATTTCATGGTCCAGTCGCGGTCATAGTTACACCTGTATGCCATTCCGGGAAGGTGTGAAAGAAGCACGGATTTGCTTCTTTCGCTTTCTTTGAGCGACTCCTCCGCTGCTTTGCGTGCAGAGATGTCCTCGAGGAGGCACAAATGAAAAGCACCCATGTCAGGATTGCCCAACAAAGGAGATATTTTCATATTTGTCCAAACTGTTGATCCGTCTGGCCTTATAAAACGTTTTTCAAGCGTGTAGCCGTTGTTTTTCCCCTCTTTGAACTGCTCATATTTTTCAATATTAAGTTTGAGGTCTTCGGGATAAGTAATATCTGCCCAATTAATTTTCAACAACTCATTGCTCGTCCAGCCTGTGATCTGTTCGAACATAGGATTTGCATTCATCTGTCCATATTCTGACTGTGATACATACCTGTTTTCATCAGCAATCGCGATACCTATTGGAGCCTGTTCGAATACGCTTCGATAAAGGGCCTCATTAAAGGCCATCTTCTTACTGAGCTCTTTAAGGGTGTAATTTTGCCTCCGGGTGCGACGCAACGCAATAAAGAGCATAAGGAGGGAGATAACGATGACAACATCCGGGACCATATGTTCCCATACTCGTAAATTCCACTCAGGCGCCGAATAATCGAGCCCGAGGACGGCAATGACTCTCCCGTCAGATGGGTCCTTTATTGGCACAAGGGCGCTGATCCATGTCCCCCATCTGTCAGTTGCCGGTCCAGTAAGAACTGTTTTGCCGGTCTTGAAGGGCAGCCAGTCAGCATCACTGGCTTCTTCATATATCTGTCCGGGCGGCGAGTAATCCGGTGAATCAGGCGATTCTGAATCTATTAGAAATATCATATTTCCGTTTCGTTTACCAAAAATGTAAGCGAACCGGATCGGATTATTTGTATCAACGAGCCTTTTCAGGCTAAGCTGTGTCATAACATATGCAGGTTTATTCAGGTCTTCTTTGGTTCCGGATAGTTCTGTTATAAGCTCGGGATGAAGAAGGGACCCCACCGATCGTGCAAGCATGACTGCTTCAGAGGAGGCAATATCGTTGTATCTGTTCCAGGCAAAACGCAGATAATGAGCAATGATATATATAACTATCAGAGTGAGTAATATCGAATTTATCCTTGCTTTCCTCGTATCGATCCCAATATTGAAAGAAGGGTCCTTTGTCTCATTGTTCTCTGGCATCATAAAGGGCTCCTCTACTCTTGTGAAAATCATTAATGTCTGAAGACAACCGCTTTTAGTACTTAAAGAATTTTCAAAAACACATTGCAACTAAATTATTATGACCTGTTGTCATGTTTCTGAGATCCTGGCATCAATATTTTACTGGCCAGATGCTAACTCGTCTATACGTAATCTAATCTGTAACTTTTCCGCGATCAGGCAATATGAATATCACAAGCCATCAGGAGTTGTAAGACACCAACTTGGGTCAAGACATCAATCATGGTCAAACCTACACAATTGCCGGGAAGGAATTTATTGTAGCCATCGGTACAGCGCAGCTGAGCTGAAGGAGATGGCGGATCTGTTCCTTCTGTCGGATTTCGGCATTTTGTCAATTGTGTAGGTCTGACCCCTCAGTGTTTCCCCTACAGCCTCCTCCGCTGCATAGTAAACGCATTTGAATACTTTGGAGGGGTACCTGAGGTTGTTTTGACCGACAGGATGAAGACAGTAATAGACGGAAGCGAAGCGGGCAAACCTTTATGGAATAAACGGTTTGAGGATTTTGCATCTGAAATGGGATTTATGCCCAAGGTATGCCGACCTAAGAGACCTCAGACTTATCTTTAAATTCATATTATCCTCAAAATCGGCGGGGGACACCACGAAAAGAATGACAGTCCCGCCACATATTGAAGATAATATTTTAGTACAGGGGTATCCTTTTAATGACCTCTTAGAGGTTAGAAGGAGGATAACACACATGACTAAGCTAGAAATCACTATCAAAACTGTTTTAGACCAATTGAAACCAAAACTTGCCAGTGAAACCTGGGAGTCCAGACGCCGCTACTTCAACCAGATGCTGCAGTGCGCCGAAGCATATGGCATAACGGAGCCGTGCGCCGGATTGTATGAGGCGTTTATTGCAGATGACCATGGTTCGCCGGAACGCCGATCGCTGCATATCCGCTGTGTAAAGCTGATTGACGAATCAGCGTGTACTAACGCCAAAGATGAGCATGGGATCCTGTTCAATGAACCGTCCACCATGCCGTGCGAAGCTGAGGTTCAGGAGTTTTTTAAAGGCTGGAAATTCCCAATTGCAGCAGATGTCAGTATTGACCACCTAATTGTCAAGGCTGAAATAGAAATGAATTACCTGCGTCTCACCGTCTCTACAATGGGGCAGTACAGGCATTCATGGATGGATATCCGGCGCTATTTTTATGATGCCGGCATTTCAGAGTATGATGGCGCATTGATGCAAGGCTTTATCCGGAGAATGAACAGTTTGCGTGGCAGTGGTGGCATGAAAGAATGGAAGTGGAAGATCAACCGTAAAGCAGCGTATGTTCTGATGGAAATCGCAGATACAGGAACTTTTCAATGGAGGAAAATCTGTGAGCGAGCAAATTGTATCAGCTTGGAAATTGAAGGCATCCGTTCACAGTACCGTAAATCGTTAGAGCATCGGAACCTCAGCAAGGCTACCATCGGGCTGCATGATTATATATTCCGAAGAATGATAGAATTTGCCGGGATAGACTCCATGAAGGATTTAAAACTGTTCTCTGCTGATACAACCCAGCTTGTCGTCACAAAATTTGCGGGCATCTGCAGCAGTCGGAGCATGGCTACGATAATGCCAATCTTTCGCTCGCTGCTGGAGTTTCTCCATGCCTCGGGTCTGATGGAAAAGAATTTATCCGGCATTGTAATGGGCGTTTTTGTTCAGAGATGTTCCGCCGCTGCTTACCTCTCTGAAAAGGATCAGGCAAATCTGATGTTGCAGCTGGAAAATGAGTCCAAGCGTACAAAAGCGGTAATCCTTCTTGCCATGAAACTGGGGCTGCGCGATTGTGACATCTGCAGTCTAACCTTTCAGGAGATTGACTGGCGGAAAGATAAAATCAGGCTGAACCAGAAAAAAACCGGCGAACCTCTTGTACTGCCATTAATGCCGGATATCGGCAATGCGCTGATGGACTACATCCTAAACGAACGGCCCAAGCGCACTGATTACTATCCGTATATATTCTTACGGAAGCAGGCACCGTACAGCAGGCTGTCTTCTGTCTACTATATCTGTTCAAAGTTCCTTGAGCGGCAAAAGGTCAATCCGGTAAATGGCACCGCTAAAGGCACACACCTTTTCAGATATTCCATGGTACACCGGCTGCTGGCTGCAAAGGTGCCGCATCAAGTCATAACAGATGTCCTTGGCCATGTTTCAAAGGAATCGGACAAACCATACCTCTCCATGGAAGAACCAATGCTCAGGATGTGTGCGCTGGATCTATCCATCATAGGAAGGGTTTCCTGGAGAGGAGGCGCTTCGGATGACTGATTATGCGTTCAGGAGCCTAATCGGCACCTGCATTAAAAATTTCATTGATCAAAAGTGTGCATTGGGATATCCCTATCAATCTTCGGCACGGATTCTTTACCATCTCGATATGCTTGCATATGAAAAGTTTCCTGACGATTGTATTCTTACAAAGGAAATGTGCGCCGCTTGGCTTCGCTTAAAACCCGGAGAGCATCCAAATGGCCTTTTGCGAAGGGTTACTCCGGTAAGGCAGCTTGGAAAGTATATGAAAGGGCTCGGGTATGATGCTTACGTGATTCCAGGACACATCCCGCACAGGCAGATTAAATATGAAGCGCATATTTATACAGACGCTGAGCTGAAAGCTTTTTTCAATTCTGTTGACCATTGCCCACCCTCGCCGTTTTCGCCGACCCGGAAATATGTCATCCCTGTAATTTTCCGTATGCTGTATTGCTGCGGGATGCGTTCCTCGGAAGCACGGATGTTAAGAGCAGAAGACGTAGATATTGATACGGGCAGAATAACGATTCGGGAGTCCAAGGGCTGGAAAGCCAGGATCGTGTACATGGGTGATGATCTGCATGATGTATGCAGGGAATATGATTCCATCATGGAATCCATGTATCCAGGCCGGGAAGTATTTTTCCCAAACAAGGAAGGGAACTTCTTCAGCAAGTCAATTCTTGACCAATGGTTCCATGAGTTTTGGGATAAGCTTCCCGAGTCCAGGGCTGTCATAGGAAATCCCGCGAGAGTCCACGATTTTCGCCATGGGTATGCTGTGCACAGGCTGAACCAATGGGTCAGAGAAGGACAGGATATCAATGCGCTCTATCCTTACCTCAGCGAATATATGGGGCATTCCTGCTATGCCGACACGGATTACTATTTGTCCCTTGTGGAAGACTTCTACCCAGAAATGGAATGGAGGCTTTCTGCTGTAAATGACAGCATCCTGCCAGAGGTGTGTCATGAAGAAGAATGAGTTGGTTTTCTACCAGCTGCTTCGTGATTTCCTGAACGATTATCTCATAACGAGGAGAAATTTCAGCGACAAAACAGCCCGAGCCTATCGGCAGACATTCAATCTCCTCCGCAATTATTGTCATGAGGAAAAAGGCATCAGCTTTGATCGTATGGATTTTTTATGTTTTTCCAGGAGCGGCGTTTATGACTTCCTTCTATGGCTTAAGGATGTTCGCGGAAACTCTGCGAATACAATTAATCTGAGGCTGTCGGCCATTAAATCCTTCCTCAAATACTGCGGCGAGGAGAATATGGAGTTGATGTCAGTATATCTTGAAGTGGCTGGAATTCATGCCTTCAAGGGCGTGAAAAAAACGTATGCCGAACATTTAACTCAAGAGCAGCTGAAGCTTTTATTCTCATTGCCCGATATGACGGCGAGGATCGGCAGACGTGACCGTTTTTTTATGATCTTAGCTTATGAGACGGGCGCGAGAATACAGGAAATGCTTGATTTGCAGCTGAACTGTATTGTCCGCAGTGATTCCAGCGTGCGGCTGAGAATTCGCGGTAAGGGGAATAAGGTAAGGTATGTTCCCCTTCTTAGAGCCACGGTAAGACATTTAGATGCTTATCTTGCAGAATTCCATAAAGACAGTCCCTCGGATGTTTTTCTGTTCTATACCACGCACGATAGGCAGAAAACACAGATGAAGCCAGGAACAGCTGATTACTTTCTGAAGAAATATGGGAAGCTTGCACATGAAGCCGACGATGCTTTCTCTGAGAATCTCCATGCGCATATGTTGAGGCACAGCATTGCGATGGCCATGTACAAAAAAGGGATTCCGCTTTCTTACATTAGAGATTTCCTTGGACACAGCAGCGTTGAAACGACAACTATTTATTCATATTCTGATGAAGAAACGATCACAAAAGCCCTGGAGTCTGCCGATTGTGATGCGATCATTGGCGCATTATCTGCAAGGTCTAAAAATTGGAAAGGTAAGGAACAGTATCTGCTTAAATACTGCGGGTTAATTTGATTTATTATCTTCAGTATGTGGCGGGACTGTCGTTCTTTTCACGGTGTCCCCCTCCGATTTTGAGGATAATATGAATTTAAAGATAATCCCTGTTATCTCCAATTAGTGATAATCAGACAAAAGGTAAAGTTGAAAGACTGGTTGACTATGTCAAAGACAATTTTCTCCCGGGAAGGACTTTTACAAACGCAGAAGATCTCAATCGCCAGGCAATGGAATGGTGTCAGAAAGTGAACAGTAAAAGACATGGAACAACGGGAGAGATCCCTCTTGAGAGCCTCATGAAAGAACCCTTGCTGGGTCTTCCGTCTAAAGAAATCAGAGATAAATATCGTTGGGAGACCAGAAAAGTAACACGAGATGGGTTTATAAGTTTTGATGGGGCCAGATACGGGGTTCCATGGTGCTACAGCGGCCGAGAACTGAGAGTAAGGATATGCGGAGAATACTTTGAAGCCTATGAAGGGAATGTCCGTATAGTTCAGCACAAAGTCGAATATACCTCAGGCAGGATAGTATGGCTCAAAGGGCAATACGAAGGTCTTGCAGAAAGAAATGGCATCGCTGCCCCTCTGTCGTATGCGTATAAGATACAAGACATTTCAGTTGAGACACGTCCTCTGGCAATTTACGACCAGGTAGCGGGAGTAATATAAATGATGGAGCTTGAACAGGCCAGAGAACTGCTTTTAGAAATGGGCATCAAGACTGCAGCGGACCTTCTGGATGCTCACCTGGAGAAAGCGGTCAAAGAAGAAGCCACATATCTGTCGTTTCTTTTGGGGCTGCTAAATTCTGAAAAGGAGGAAAGGAAGAGGCGAAGCGAGGAAACACGTATAAAACTCTCACGACTGCCTCACCACAAAACAATAGAAGAGTTTGACTTCTCATTCCAGCCGAGCATAGATCCCAGGCAGATAAAAGAACTCTCTACACTGGCTTTCGCTGCCCGAAAGGAGAATGTGATACTCTTAGGACCGCCTGGCGTTGGAAAAACACATCTGTCTGTTGCTCTGTCCATGGAGGCGCTCCGAGGAGGCATGACTGTTTACTATGCAACATTGCCCAGGCTGATCGCTGATATGAAAAAAGCAATCATGACAGACAAGCTGG
>JAJFTP010000090.1 GCA_021372895.1 Synergistaceae bacterium | reverse complement strand
CATCGTCGTCCACAAGGTCGTATACCAGCTGCCGTGAAGCCTCAAGCCTGGCATCGGCCTCGGGGCTGATTTCGACCTCAGCGCGTCCGACCGCGATCTCCCGGAGTTTTTCCAGGTTTAAATCGTTGCCTGTCAGCACTACCTTTCCCATTGTCATGCCTCCGATCTTTAAGAAAACCACGAACCAATTCACCAGCTCTGATTATAATTGCAGACGGGGGCTCTGTCCGTCCCCCGTCTGCAACTATATAGAACCGTTAAACTTATTCTTCCACTTTGTCAACAAAGAACACCTTTATAAAAGCTATAACCTGTATCACAAAGATGAAGAGCACTACGAACCCTGCGGCCGCGGCAAGCGCCTTCACTCCGTCCACGCCCTGCGCTCCGCCGCCGTATGCCGCCATTATGATGGCGACTATGCCGACGGATATTCCCCACAGCGCCTTGAGTTTTGCAGGGGGCTCAGTGCCTATCGGAACGTCCCTGACGCACATCGAGCCGATATTGGTCAGGGTGGCGTCCGCACATGTGATGAAAGATACCAGGATAATGAGGATATTTATGGGGATGACGATCACTCCAAGCCCGAACGGCAGATTCTTTAGGAATTCCCACAGCGCCATGACAGCGCCGCCGCTGTTGATCGCGCCTACGAGGTCCGCGCCTCCCGTCATCTGCATGTGGATCGCGCTTCCGCCCCATATCGAGAACCATATGATGCCGAAAACGGACGGCAGTATCCAGTTGACTACCATATATTCGCGCACCGTCCTTCCGTATGAGAGCATGGCAAGGAATATGCCCGTGACAGGCGCGTAGCCGACCCAGAAGGCCCAGTCAAAGAGCGTCCATGAACGTGTCAGAGCCTCGCCGCCTATGTTGATCGGGTCAAGTCCCCACAGCCAGAAATTGTGCATCCACTCCGCAAGTCCGGCAGTGCCGATCCTGACTATGAAAAGCGTGGGTCCGGTCACCAGAAGCAGCGCAAGCAGCCCGTAATAGAACCATGCATTGAGGCTGCCGATGACCTTGAGCCCCTTATCGAGTCCCACGTATGATGAAAATGTGAATACAAAGATTATCAAAGCGCCGATACCGATAAACAAGGGCAGGCTCTCTGTGATCCCATAGGCTCCCTTGAGTCCTGCTATTACGAGTGTTATGCACATCGTCAGCCCTGTGGCAAGGCCTATTGTCAGCGCCAGCATAGAGAGCGTGTCGATCACCGCCGAAGATGAGCGGCTTGCCACGCGTTCGCCGAAGAGCGGTTTGAGTGTTGCGGTCACGGTCAGGCTGTCTTTCTTGTGATAGTAGATGTAGGAGACAAGCAGTCCGCAAAGTGCGTAGATCGCGTATGGGACGAACGTCCAGTTATAGAAACATCTTGCGATCGCAAAAATAGCGGCCTGAGGCGAAGCTGCGGGGATCCCCAGCTGGTTGAGCTCTCCCCATATATTCCCGTAGTAGATTAGCGGCTCGTTGACTCCCCAGGTCACGATCCCGGTGGCGATCCCGCCGGTGAGGGTCATTGCAAACCATGTGGCAAAGCTGTATTTCGGCTTGGCATCTTTGCCGCCGATCCTCATTTTCCCCAGCTTAGAAAAGGTCACGACAGCGACGAGTACGACGCTTGCCATGATGGACAGCTGGTACAGCCAGCCGAAGCTGTCGAGAGACCAGAAGAAGAAAGAGTTGCTGGCCTTTGTGAGAGCATCTTTGTTTACGATCCCGACTATCGCGGCTATTGCCACCACGACATAGGCAGGAAGGAATACCTCCCACCGTATCCCCTTATTGATTTCGGCTGCGGGTTTCTTCTGTTCACTTGCCATTCTATTTTTCCTCCTCATAAAGCTGAAATTATGGCCGTTATCGGCCATCCGGACCCCTTACTTGAAAAACTCCCTGCCGCAGTTCAGACGACCGTCTGTCCTGATATCGCGGCAACTATTTTTGCCGGTGTCAGCGGCAGAAATGTCATTGAAGTGCCCATAGCCCTGTTTACTGCGTTTGCTATTGCCGCAGAGACTGGGACGGTGGAGATCTCCCCTATGCTCTTGGCTCCGAAGGGACCGCCAGGTTCGCCGTCCTCTATGAGGAGCACCTCGACCTCCGGCATATCGGGCGCGTTGATGAGGTGATATTTGTCGAAATTTCTTGCTCCGGGCCTGCCGTCTTTGTCGAAAGCGAGCTCTTCTGTGAGTGCCATGCCTATTCCCATCTGCACCCCCCCGTATATCTGGCCCTCTGCAAAGCTGCGGTTGATACACTGCCCTATATCGTGTACGGCAAGGTATTTATTGATTTTGACCAGACCTGTCAGCTTATCTACGATCACCTCCGCAAAATGGACCCCGAAAGACGCCGGATTCAATTCCGGCCTGTACTCCGTATGGGCCTCTATCGAGACTCTGTTTTTCAGCATGATCTCAGCGACGGCGTCGCCTATCTCCGCAGTCCGGCCGTTGTATGAAAGTTTACCGTTGATCAGGCGCACAGGGGTATCCCAAAGCTTTGACGCCTCACTGCAGAGCAGTTTTACCGCCTCTTCCGAGACGAGCCTCGCGCATTCGCCGCAGACATATATGACCCTGCTTGCCTGGCATCCGGTGTCATAGGATGTGTAGTTCGTATCTCCCTCCGTCACCGTTATCTTTGAAATGCCGATCCCTGTGACCTCTGCGACTATCTGGGCCATCGCAGTTGTCGAGCCGCTTCCGAGCTCATGTATCGACGTGCGCAGGACAGCGGAGCCGTCTTCTGATATCCTCAGCGACATCTGCGTATAATCGTGATATTGCGTCCTGTAGTACCCGTTGCCGTGAGTGCAGCAGGCAAAGCCGGCTCCCCTCATAAACCTTCCGCCTATGGCCGCAGGTGTCCTGCGGGCCTCCCAGTCAAATGCGGCGGCGCCCTGTTTCAGGCATTCAATGACCCTCGCTTTGCCGATATTGGCTCCGCCCGAAGGGTCTTCTTCAAATTCCCTCATGAGGTTCTTAAGCCTGAACTCCATAGGGTCAAAGCCGAGCCTCCTGCATAGCAGGTCCGTGTGTATCTCCGTTATCGTGTGTATCTGAGGTGAACCGTAGCCGCGGCATGCGCCCGCCGGCGTAGTGGATGTACGCACGGTTTTTCCGCTGAAACTGAGGGCCGGGATCCTGTACAGCCTGGATGTCTTCTTGCCCATCGCCATCATGACTTTTTTTGTGCCCGTAAGATAAGCTCCGGCATCGACGAGCAGGTCGAAACGCCTTCCGAGTATTAAGCCGCTTTCGTCGACGGCGGTTTCAACTTTACCGATGACAGCGGCCCTTGTGCGCGTGGATATGATCGTCTCTTCCCTGTCCGTGTTTATAAAGACGGGCCTTCTGAGCCTCCAGGCGGCCCATGCGCAGAGGACCTCGAAGACAACTTCCTGCTTCCCGCCGAAAGTGCCGCCCATGTTGACCTTGACCACCCTTATCTTTGACAGGGGCAGAGGCAGCACCTGCGCGATGGCATGCTGCACCCCGAATATTATCTGGCATGGCGTGCGCACCTCTATGACATTTTCAGGGCGCGGTATGGCGAGGACGGAATGAGTTTCCATTGCGGCGTGGTGGATCTTTGGAGTGGAAACGGTATCCGATCCGATGTGTGCGGCGGTCCTGAATGCGGAATCAACGTCTCCATAGCTGAAACTGCCCGTGAATTCCCTGATCCCGTCTTCGTGGAGATCTCCGGCGCGGTCGGCTGCCGTATGCGGGTCTGTTACGGCAGGTAATATCTCATATTCGACCTTTATGAGGTCTTTCGCTTTCCTTGCTTTTTCCTCCGTGTCGGCCAGCACCAAAGCGATCCTGTCTCCGACGTGTCTTGCATGTCCGGTCAGAACGGTCTCATCCCTATGGTCATTCTGTCCGGAGAACCATTCGCCGCTGTTGTACTTATTCTGCGGGGCGTCCAGATATGTAAGTATCTCGACCCCGTCGGTCTGCTTCGCTGCGGATGTGTCTATCGATTTGACGACGGCATTCGCATAGGGGCTCAGCAGAAGGACTCCCGTAAGGGCATCGGGGAACCGCTCGTCTGCAAGGTAGTTATACCGCCCCTGCACCTTATCCTTCCCGTCGGCGCGGAGTATCCTTTTGCCGATGTATTTGAAGCGCCCGTTATTCGCCGTACTACTCTCCATATTGTTCTGCCGCCTTTCCCCTTACGGCCAGCATGGCTAGGATATCTTCGCCGAGTCCCTGTATTGCGGACTTTTTATATGGCAGCGTAGACCTTCCGGGTATCATCTGCTCCGCGAATCCGGCCAGGGCTTCTTTGAAGTTCGCCATGCGGTCCGTGCCAGGCTGAGCCAACGCCTTTTCAGCATCGCGGCATCTCTTGGCGGCAGTTCCGAGCGTGCCTACATAGACGCGGACATCGGAGAACAGACCGTCCCGGCAGCAGAGGGAAACAGCCATATTTATGCGCGCGATGCTCACTTCGCTGCGGCTTCCTATTTTTTTGAAGGCTGAGATGTACCCCTTCCTCAGCGGGATGTTAAAACCCGTTACCACTTCGTCGTCTGAAAGGGTATTCACGTTCGGTGAAGCCGAAAGCACATTTTCGACCCGGATGGTCCTGGCCGCTTTCGGCGAGACGATCATCACCGACGCATCCAGGGCGGCCAATGCGCAGGGAGTATCGGCCGCCGGCGACGCATTTGCGAGGTTGCCTCCTACGGTCGCCCTGTTGCGGATCTGCACGGATCCCATTACGGAGGCTGCATCCGACAGCGCGGCGCCGTACTGCCGCACAAGACCGTTAGTGTGGATGGAGCTCATCGTCTCCATAGCGCCGACCAGCAGGCCGGATCCCGTGAGCCTTATGCCGCGAAGTTCCTTCAGGCGGGACATGTCGAATACGACGGAGCTTTCGGGCAGAGATCTGCGGTTCCTGATGAGCCAGTCGGTCCCTCCAGCCAAAAGGTGTCTTTCTGATGCACGATATTCATTTATGTCTGCCAGAAGATCATCGATGCTTTCCGGCCGGATAAGTATCGTCATAGCGCCTGTTTCCCCCTGATGTGCGCCGCGGCGGTCTCCACAGCGTCCACTATCTGAACGTAGCCGGTGCAGCGGCATATATTGCCCGCGAGGGCCGTCTTTATCTCATCCCTGGATGGAGATGGTTTTTTTAAAAGCAGCGCCTTGGCTGACATTATCATGCCAGGAGTGCAGAACCCGCATTGGACCGCATCGCATTCAAGAAACGACTGCTGGATAACGTCGAGCTCCCCGTTTTCTTCCAGCCCTTCCACAGTGGTTATATCATGGCCGTCGGCCTGTACTGCCGGCACGACGCATGAGCAGACCGCCTCATTGTCCATGAGCACCGTGCAGGCGCCGCATTCCCCTGCGCCGCATCCCTCTTTCACGCTGACAAGCCGGAACTGATCCCTCAGAATGTCGATCAGGCGCGATGTAGCCTCGACTTCCGCGGTCCTTGTCCTGCCGTTGACCGTCAGTTCTATCTTCAAACCGATCCCCCCTGCCGGTAAATCATATATTCACGGTATAATTGTATTGTCTCTTTTTCAATTTATAAGTTTATACTTTACGCGTCAATGGACCGTCAAAATATCAGATACCGGTGTAGAGGCTGTTGGGCAGCGCTGTTTTGACGTTTTTTTGACGCTTTGCGCAGCCGGAGGATCGGTGTTTTGCGGTTGTTGGCATGATTACATACATCGCGGACCTAAAAAAATCGGAGGTTTTACTTTGGCGCTGTTCCTGCATTTTCTGGGCAACCCCTATATAGAGCTTGACGGACAAAGACTTGTTTTCACCCTGCGGAAGGCAGAGATGATGATCATATATGTCGCTTTGAACGGATCTGTCACCAGAAACCAGCTTAAGGCCGCATTCTGGCAGGATATGAGCGGCTCCCAGGCATCCGCTAACCTCAGGAACGCGCTTTATCTCATCCGTAACGCGATACCTGAATATATCGATATCGACAGGGATCAGATAACTTTGAAGAATTTTGAAGACGATGTGTCAAAGCTGGCTCAGATCACCGACCCTGATATTCCTATGCCGAAAGATATTGAGGAAGAACCGCTGAGGGGGTTCTGCATCGCTGATTCAGATGAATTTGACGAGCAAGTCGTCGTAATACGGCAGTCCATCAGGCGCAGGATAACATCATGGCTCAGGGCCAGGATATCATACTGTTACGAAAAGAAACTGCCGGTTGAGCTTAGCGGCTCTCTGGAGGTGCTGCTGGCAATTGAGCCGTATGACGAAGACTCGGTACTGGAGCTGATGGAGGTCTACTGTAATATGGGCCAGCCCGCAAAGGCCCTGGTCCTTTTCAATGCCTACTCATCCAGGGTCTGGAACAAACTCGGCATAACGCCGTCTGAAAGAGCCAGGGCATATTTCAGAAAAATTATCATAAGCGCAGAGCCGGATAAAGATAAAGAGATGCATGGGGAAAGCGGAGAAAAATTCTGGTGCAGGAAGAACGAACTTGCACTGCTGCTTGACTCGCTGACAGGCGCCGGCGGGCAGAACACAGCCGTATACGTCTACGGAGAAGCCGGCATAGGCAAGACGGCGCTGATCAACAGGGCGATATCGGTGCTGGACCGCACCGGCACCCTTGTTTTATCCTCCAGGTCCTGCGTCGTCGGAGAAGGTTATCCGTATTCTTCGTGGAATAATATAATGACGCAGATAGGCAGGGCATTGGAAGAAAACAATGATTATCCCGGCCTGCACGCCCAGTCTGTCCTGTCCGGCATATTCCCCGGCTTCCTCAATGACAGGCGCCTTAACTATAATGTGGATGTATCCCTTATGACGGAGAGGAACCCTATCGTCATAAGCGGGATGGTAACGGACTTACTGCGGCGTATTTCCGCAAAGAGGAAGGTGATCCTGGTATTCGAGGACATCCATTGGTTTGACAGCCAGTCGCTGGAGCTGCTCACGGCGTTTATAAGCACCGTAACAGTCCCGCTGGACATCATAATATCGGGAAGGCCCGAGTCCTC
>JAJFTP010000089.1 GCA_021372895.1 Synergistaceae bacterium | reverse complement strand
GGAAAACAGAACCTTGTGTTTTTTCACCTTTGTCCTCCGGGCTTATAAGGCATGATCAAGTATTATAACTCAATCATGCTCATGAAACAGCAGTATGCGATTTTTGTCACTGCATCAAAAAGCCCCTCCGTGCGAAGGGGCTCTTTTGACATCGGCTTTATTTATGTGTGCTGCGTTACTTTTTCTTGCGGAAGTAAATAAGCGGAACAGCCGCGAAGAGCAGGAGCCCCGCGAATCCGGCGTTGCATCCGCTGTCGCCGCCGCCCGATGATGTTCTGGTCTCGGCGATAATAACGTCGTTGGAGGTGAAGAAATCCGCAGGCGCGTCGACGGTGAAGGTCAAATCAGAGGAAACCAGATCAGGGCTGGTCAGGTTTGCCTCAAAAGCATGGTATTCGTTGGGTCTATATTTCTGTGTGCCACTTTTGGCCTTAATAAAAGCATAAAGATGCGATTTTGCGCCGTACGTCGGGTAGTTTTTCAGCGTAATATCCACATGGTCTGCAGATGTGGTACCATAATTTTCAATATTGATGCTCAGCGTCGTCTGCACGTAGACCCTGTTTATTGTATCCCCTGGAAGGTTGATAATATCGGCTGTAAAGTCATCAGAAGCGTTTCCGACGGGAGCTACGCCTACAAGCGTCGCCTGCCCTGACGGAACAACGACGTCTGATGAGGATGGATTATAATCAATTGCAGCTTCCAGATAGACGCGAGCATGGGGGTCTACGTGTCCGCCATGTCCGCCAGGCTCGTCCTGGGCGAAAGCAAATCCTGCAAAAGACAGCAATACCGCTATGCATAACAACAAAGCAAATTTTTTCATTGTCTAAACTCCTCCTTTTTTGTGTGTACCCTTGTGTATCCTCTTTCCGCCTTAGCGGGATCCGATAAAAAACCAATGTACATTATATCCTAATAAACTGAAGCTATAATAACAACATATGATGCCCATGTCAATCAAATAAATCAAGAGATCTGGGCTAATCTGCGCCAGGCCGCCTGCGCCTCTTGCCCTCCCGCACACTGGCATTTATAATAGCGAGATTGTGTATTATTATGGGATCCTCATCACTTGGGATGTCCATTTAAGTTATTAGGAGGTATATTGATGGCGAACGATTACAAGGATACACTCTTTCTTCCGCAGACCTCTTTTCCTATGCGGGCGAATCTTTCGCAGCGAGAACCGGAATTTCTGAAATTCTGGCATGACATGGATCTATATGGGGAGCTCAGGAAGAAAAACAGGGGCAAGCCCTCGTTCATTCTCCACGACGGGCCTCCCTACGCAAACGCCAGCATACATATCGGGACCGCGACGAACAAGATACTCAAGGATTTTGTCGTCAAGTATAAGTGGCAGCGCGGCTATTTTGCCCCCTATGTGCCCGGCTACGACACGCACGGCCTCCCCATAGAGCTGAAGGTCCTCAAGGAGCAGGGGCTTGACAGGGATAATATAAGTCCTGTGGAGCTTCGCGAAAAGTGCTCCGCCTATGCAAAGAGCTTTGCGAAGATCCAGACGGAACAGTTCAAGCGCCTCGGCGTTATAGGGGACTGGGAGCATCCTTATATGACCCTCGTTCCCGCATACGAGGCCACCCAGACAGAGGGTTTCGCCGACATGGTCGACAAGGGCTTCGTATACAAGGGGCGCAAGGCCATCTACTGGTGCACGGACTGCCAGACGGCACTTGCCGCGGCGGAGATAGAATATTCCGACGAGACATCGCCTTCGATTTTCGTCGCCTACAGTTATACGGATGCGGGCAAGGTATTTCCGGAGCTTGCCGGCAGGGACGTGGACGTTATCATTTGGACCACTACCCCGTGGACTCTGCCCGCTTCGATGGCTGTGGCTGTACACCCGCGTTTCGACTACGGGTTCTACCGCGCGGGAGATAAATACTATCTCATCGCGCAGGGGCTCAGGGACGAAGTGGAAAAAGCCACGGGGCTCGTCCTGGGCGAGCCTGTGATATCCTGCAAGGGCGCTCAGCTTGAGAACAGCAAAGCCATGCATCCTTTCTACGACAGGGAGATCCCAATTGTACTGGCGGAATACGTGACCCTTGAATCCGGGACCGGCTGTGTCCACACCGCGCCGGGGCACGGGACCGAGGACTATGAGACGGGAGTTCGCTACGGCCTGGATATATACAATCCCGTCGACGAGACGGGCCATTACTATATGGATACGCCGATATTCGGAGGCATGCCGCTTGCCGCAGGTGAAAAGAAGGTCTTCGAGCTGCTGGGCGGATCAAAGAGGCTCCTTGGCAGCCATAAGATAACCCACTCATACCCGCACTGCTGGCGCTGCAAGAAGCCGGTGATCTTCCGCGCTACGGAGCAGTGGTTCGTCTCTGTAGCGGATTTCAGGGACAAGGCGCTCAAGTGCATCGACGAGGTCATCTGGATCCCTGAATGGGGCAAGGAACGCATAACAAATATGGTCAGGGACCGCTCTGACTGGTGCATCAGCCGGCAGAGGACGTGGGGCGTCCCAATCCCCGCGTTTTACTGCGAGGACTGCGGAGAGGTCATACTGACAGGCGACAGGGTCCGCAGGGTCGCCGACATGATCAGGGAAAACGGCAGCAACTGCTGGTGGAGCATGACTCCCGAAGAGCTTACAGGAGATCTGGCGGTCTGCCCGAAGTGCGGCGGCAGGCGCCTGCGCAAGGATTCAGATATAATGGACGTCTGGTTCGATTCCGGGTCAAGCCATGCGGCTGTCCTTGAAAACTGGGAGGATCTGAGCTGGCCTGCGGATATGTACCTTGAGGGCAGCGACCAGCACCGCGGATGGTTCCAGACATCGCTGCTCAACAGCGTTGCGACCCGCGGGACCGCACCCTACAGGATGGTCCTGACCCACGGATTCATCATGGCCGGGGACGGCAGAAAGATGTCCAAGTCTCTCGGCAATTCTATGACGCCGGATAAAATAATAGATAAAAACGGCGCTGACATCCTGCGCCTCTGGGTCGCTTCCTCCGACTACCGCGGCGACGTCCGTATCTCGCAGGAGATATTCGACAATCTTATCGAGTCGTACCGGCGCATCAGAAACACAGCCCGCTTTCTGCTGGCGAACCTCAAAGGGTTCGATCCGGCTAAGGATCCGCTCCCGCATTCGGAGCTCACGCAGATAGACCAGTACATACTGATCAAGCTTGAAAAGCTGCGTTCAAGGGCTACGACAGGTTTTGACGAATACGAGTTCCATCAGCCGATGACCCTCATCCACCAGTTCTGCGACAACGAGCTCAGCTCTTTCTATATAGATGTCAGCAAGGACAAACTCTATGCCGACGGTGAACACGACCATAGCCGCCGCTCTATACGCACCGTGATGTGGGAGGTCCTCAATACCATAACAAGGATGATGGCGCCCGTGCTCTCGTTCACATCGGAGGAGATATGGCAGCAGATGCGCGGTATGGACCCGACGCTGCCCGAGAGCGTACTGCTCACGGACTGGCCGGAGGATCTCAGCCAGGGGCTCGATCCGTCTGTCGAGGATCTCTGGGATAAGGTGATGAATGCAAGGCAGGGAGTGCTGCGCGGTCTCGAAGCCGCAAGGGGCAGGGGCATCATCGGGCACCCGCTGGACGCTCACGTGCAGATAAAGCTCAGCGATTACTATAAAGGGCTTGCCGGAAAGATAAGCGACGAGACATGGGAGACGGTGCTCATCGTTTCGTCCTGCGAGGTCGTCGATGAGGTGCGCGGCGCGGAGGTCGTGCACGAGGACGAGACGACAGGGCTCACGATAGGCATAAGCAGGTCTGCGGACGAGAAATGCCCGCGCTGTTGGAAGAGACGCCCCGAAGTAGCGGCGAACGGGCTTTGTGACCGCTGCAGAGATGTGCTCGGAAGGTAACGTGGAAAATAATATGTCAGAAGCGGGGGAGAGGGAGACCTCTTCCCTGTTTTTCTATGGCGACGAAGGGGCTGCCGGCGATGTTGCCGTGCAGCAGTCCTTTACCGTTGCCGGCGATATGGCGGGCCACAGGATCGATTTCGTGCTGTCGCGGGCAATGGGCATAAGCAGGGGATTTTCTCAGAAACTGATCAAAGAGGGACGCGTCTCACTGGTCCCCGAAAGGCGCATAAAGCCATCGATAAAGGCCGCGGAAGGTGATGTGATGAACGTCACGGTGCCGCCGCCGGAAGTTCTGGACCTTGAGCCCGAGGATGTGCCTTTCGATGTTATATGGCATGACGATGATATAATCGTGGTAAACAAGCCGGCAGGCCTTGTCGTGCACCCCGCGCCCGGGCACTGGAGCGGCACGCTGGTCCACGGGCTTCTGTACAGGTTTCCCGACATGGGGAACCTCAACGGCGTGCGGCGCCCCGGCATAGTGCACAGGCTGGACGCCACGACTTCCGGCCTTATGGTGGTCGCGCGCAACGGGCTCGCCCAGGAGGGCCTGTTCAGGGATTTCAAGTCGCGCAGGGTAGAGAAGGAGTATCTTGCCCTATGTTATGGCACGCCGCCTTCAAAGGAGGGCGTGATACGCTATCCCGTAGGCAGGGACCCGTACAACAGGCTGAGGATGGCCGTTGTCGACGACGGCAGGGACGCATGGACGGATTACAGCGTGATATGGAGCAAAAACGGTTATTCATTCGTCAGATGCCGCCTGCATACAGGCAGGACGCACCAGATACGCGTCCACATGCGGGCGATAAACTGCCCGCTCGTAGGGGACAGGCTGTATGCTCCGTCCCAAAAATCCCCGTTTGGCGAAGAACGTATATTCCTTCACTCATGGAGGCTTGCCTTTGTCCACCCCAGGACCGCAGCCAAAATGGAATTCCGCGTCCCGCTGCCCCGGGAACTGGGAGATTTTCTGAAGGAAGCGAGGAGATGAGGCGGGGGATCTTCCCTTACCGCGGTTTTCCGCGATATCCTTTTTTCGGCGGCACATACCCTAAATCTCTTTATTGAATTATACTAATGCCATCACAGTGGATGGGCGGTGTTGTCTATGCTTTGCAAGGGCAGTTCTGATGTGATCTATAAGAGGTCCCTGGATACGGATTTTGATACGGGAGCTTTCATCTCAGAGGTCCGCAGGATCCTGCCTTCGCTGAATGAATTCGATACATGGATACGCTCAGG
>JAJFTP010000088.1 GCA_021372895.1 Synergistaceae bacterium | reverse complement strand
GAGGCCGCGAGGAGGATGAAGGCACAGAAGAGCGGAGTCATCCTCATGACAGCCTCGACCAACGGGACCGAAGGCCACCGCTGGTACGCTGACTACAACGCGTCAAAGGCCGGAGTCATCCTGCTCACGAAGACCATGGCTCTTGAGCTTGCTCCCGACGTGAGGGTCAACTGTGTCTGTCCGGGATATGTGCTGACTCCCATGCAGAGAGCGGAATACACTGATGAAATGCTTGCAAAGGTCAACGAGGGCATCCCTATGAAACGCCACGCCGAACCGGAGGAGATAGGGGCCCTCTATGCGTTCCTCGCGTCCGACGATGCAAAATACATCACAGGCGCTGACATAAGGATCGACGGAGGAGAGACAGCCGGGCTGTATTAGAATAAAGGAAACAATTTATCTAAGAGCGCTTATTTTTTAAATAATTATATACTTTGAATTCAAGGTATTTACTATGGTTGGTTGAAAGGGGAGCTCGTATTGTCAGATAATAATATGCTTGTAAAAGGAACTATATGGACTGGTGATGCTGATTTACCCACTGCGGACTATTTTTGCGTAAGCAACGGAGTAATTTCAAAAGTAGGAAAACTGGATGATATGCCGTGCGAATCTGCAGAACAAAAAGTCTTGGATTTTACCGGAAATCTTATTGTGCCTGGATTTACTGATGCACATGTCCACCTGACAGCATATTCTAAATTAAACTTATATACAAACCTTACAGCGGCTTCTTCCATAGATGAGCTTGGAGAGATGATAAGCAAGGCTGTCTCGGAAGCTGAAAAAGGAGCATGGGTCCGCTGTATAAACTATAACGAAGCCAACTGGGCAAAGCCGGTAATCCCTGACAGGGCTTTCCTTGACGCCATTGCTCCGGATAATCCCCTCATAGTAAGCAGATATTGTGGCCATACGCATATAGCCAACAGTTTAGCATTGAAAAAGAGCGGTCTGTGGGATTCAGAGGATCCCAACATTATGCGCAATGCATCAGGAATCCCGAATGGAATTATCAATGAAGGCGGTGCTTCTGTCATTATTGATGCAGTCGCTGAAGAATATGAAACCCACGAAAGATTGAAGAAAATTATGCTGGATGCATGTACAAAGCTTTCATCCCTGGGGATTACAGCTGTGCATGCATGTGATGCTCCTTCATACGCATTGGGAGAAGATTTGTCCGTGCTGCAGGACATAAAAAAGGAAGGAAAACTTCCGGTAAGGGTTCTTTGTTACCATGACGAGATCCCTAACTACACATTTAAAAGCGGCTACGGCGACGATAAGATTTCTTTTGCTGGTTTGAAACTTTTTATGGACGGAAGCCTTGGTGGTCATACAGCCGCTCTGCGTCAGCCATATTCAGATGAACCGTCGACAAAAGGGCAATCTAACCATACTGATGATGAATTGGAAAAAATAATCACGTTTGCCCATAAAAGAGGGATTCAGGTCCAAATACATGCTATAGGCGACAGGGGGATAGAACAGATCCTTGATGTCCTTGAAAAAATTATAGAAAAGAACGGCAAACCATCTCTTCCATATCGTATAAACCATGCGATAGTGTGTCCTCCTGATCTGCTCGACCGTATCGCGAAGATTTCGGCAGTGGTTGATATTCAGCCTACCCAGGCATTTACCGACAGGTTTATGGCTCCTCTCAGGCTTGGGCCGCAGCGCATGCAATATTCGTATTGTTACAAAACACTTGTAGATGGGGGAATTGTTGTAACTGGATCAAGTGATGCGCCAATTGAAGATCCTAACCCGTGGATTGCGATATGGGCTGCAACTTGTCGTTGTAACATAGATGGTACTCCTCTTGACGGATTTAATCCGAAAGAAAAGCTGACGCTGGAAGAGGCGCTCAGAATATATACCGTTAATCCTTGGATAGCAGTTGGGAAAGGAGATGCATTTGGAATGATTAAAAAAGGCTATAGGGCGGATTTCGCTGTTGTTGATGGGAATCCAATTACTATAGCTGGATCTGCTCTATGCAAAGTACGTAATAAGGCAACTTTTGTGGATGCAAAATGTGTTTGGAAAAGAGACAGCTGACAGTAAAAATAAAGTACAATTTTGCTTTGCTGCAATATTAAGTATTTATTTAAGTTTATTACAAAATTTAATTACAATATTATTGTTTGGAGGGATAAGATATGACAACAAAGCCGAGAATTGTAAAGAAACCTTCTATTGCTCTTGCAGTCTCAATTGTTGCACTGATCGCAGTAACGGTATCTGCAGCAACACTCTATTTTAATGTTGATGTCCATGCTCCTATAGCTATGTTAGCAATAATTATTGCTTGTATCGGTGTTTTTTATTTAAAGTTTGATTATGCTGAATTGGAAAACGCTGCACTAGAGAGTATCATGGCTGCAATGCCATCATGTATGATACTTATTTTGGTAGGTATGCTGATAGGGCTCTGGATGAAGGGCGGAGTAATCCCGGGTCTTATCTATTACGGTTTAAGCATACTTGCTCCGGGAATTTTCCCGCTTTCCACACTTATCATCTGTTCTATTATTTCACTTTCAACGGGCTCTTCGTGGTCGACTGAGGCTACTGTAGGCGTAGCCATGATGGGAATTGGAAACGGACTGGGTATTAATCCTGCTTTTACAGCAGGTATAGTTGTATCTGGAGCATATTTTGGTGACAAGATGTCACCTCTTTCAGATACAACAAACCTTGCCCCTGCTGTTTCAGGGTCACAGCTTTTTGATCATATAAGGGCCATGTGCTGGACCACTGGACCTGCTTATATTATTGTCGCAATAATCCTTGGTGTATGGGGAATTCAGTATTCAGGAGAAACCCTTGACCCATCTAGGATTGTTGCAATACAGAGCATGATAAAGGCAGAATTTCCTGTGTCAGTCTTTTGTATAGTCCCGCCGCTGCTTGTTATTCTCGTTTCGATTTTAAAGGTTCCTGCAATGCCCGGGATAGCCATAGGTCTTGTCGCAGGGCTTGTAATGTGTTTTATCAACGGAGCCTCATGGGGAGATGTATGGAATCTCAGTCAGTGGGGATATAAGGCTCAGATTACTGCTCAGATTGCCGGAATGGAAAAAATGTCAGATATTGCTGCCATTCTTCAGACAAACGGGATTCAGCTTACGCCTGAATTGGCACAGGAGGCAAGTAAAACTATTGCCCGTTTAGTTGGCCGTGGTGGTATGCAGAATATGATGTGGTCTGTGTCTTTAGCAATCGTAGCTATGGCCATGGGTGGGTTCCTTGAAAAAATGGGAATTCTCACAGTCCTGCTCTCTGTTATTACAAAGTATATCCGCAGAGCCGGTGGACTTATAGCTGCGACATTACTATCTTCTTTCGTTGCAAACCTCCTGGTTGGCAGCCAATACCTCTCTATCATTATTCCTGGACGTATGCTAAAGCCTAAGTATGATGAGAGCGGACTTGCTCCAAGAATGTTGTCTCGTTCACTTGAAGATTCAGGAACTCTCACCTCAGTCCTGATCCCTTGGAATGTGTGTGGCGGCTATGCTGCAGCAGTTCTCGGCGTCCCTACTCTTATGTATGCTCCCTATGCGATACTTAACTGGCTGACTCCTATAGTTGCGATAATAATTACATATCTTGGGATCGGCATATACTGGCGTGCTAAGGATGGAACTGATAATATCGAAAGACGCACCTTACTAAATGATGCTTCGGTTGAAAAAATAAACTAGTTACTCTTGTGCCAAGATCATTTATATAAAACTATAGCGAGAAATATGCACATCAGTATTGTGATATTTCTTACCGCGAGAACGGGCAGATGCCCGTTCTCGCTTATATTAGTGCGCCCGACATGTGCGCAGGCTAGACGTTGGGAGACTGTTACAGGCTTTGGCATTGGGAACTGTTAGCCGAAGGCAAGGGTGTCCATCGCGAGGTGGAATCTGAAGGAAGCCGGAGGCAAACCCTCGGTCCGACGAACAGAAACCGCATATAACCTAAAATCCCGGCCAAATTGTGTAACTAGGCGGTCGGATCTATCTCGAAAGCTTCAAGGATCTCGCGCTTGGCCTTCGTCACCTCAGTCAAACGATCTTTGTTTTTGCTAATTTTTGCTAATGGAGGGGTAAGCCTTCACAATTGACATAAAGTGATATATTTGTATCATTGGTGCGGTGACCGGAAGACCTGAAGAGGATATGGAAGCCGAAGGTCTGCTGGGAAAAAAGATCGAAAAGATGAGATAGAGGATCCCTGATTTGTGATTTATGGGGGCGGTGTCAACGCCGGGATAAAAATGACCGAAACGCCGGTTGAAATTTGACCCAACGCCGGACTTCCAGAGCCGCTTAAGATAACGCCGGGTTAATCGCAGCCGGAGGAACAGAGACAAAACCGGCCTTTGCCCTCCCTTTTAAT
>JAJFTP010000087.1 GCA_021372895.1 Synergistaceae bacterium | reverse complement strand
TTAGCTTTTTGATCTGCAATAGAGACCATCATCAACCATACAATAGTTACAAATATTGCCATCCCTGTGCCGACTGTTGCGATCTCGTGAAACATCGGGCCTATGTCAGCCGGGTTGTTCATTGCCGTTAAAAAAGGCTGCCAGGGGACAAATTCTCCGTGCCATAAATGTTCAAATGCCAACAGCAGGACTCCGCCCCATAATAATCTATTCAGCCAGCTCAATTTGCGGCTCCAGCTTAATCCTGTTTGTGAAGCTCCTTCAAATTCAGCCTTCCGCTCCTTTTTCTCCACAACCTTCTGCACAATGGTAGTTATAATGACCTCTCCCAAAGGTACAAGCAAACACGCCATGTTTTTCCCCTCCGATCGATATTTGTGACTGACATTTCTGATCGATTCTAATGTCAGAACGATCAGTGTTGTTTATTTTAAACTTTTAAGACCCGACCAGAGGAACATTATACTCTTTTCATAAATTTGAGTCCAGCTTGATGCCCGCACCCTTTCATGCAGCAACATAAATATCATATCAGCCTCTATGATATATTAAAGTATATATTTTCTTTGCTATTATAACCAAAACAAGGATGGCAACAGAAACAAGAGCAGTGAATCCGCCGGGAGCAACATTGATATAATATGAAATAAATAGCCCAAGCATAATATCTATTACACTGAAAACAACGGAAAATATCAATGTAAGCTTAAATCCCTTCCCCAGCTGTAAGGCGGTGGCAACCGGCAGGGCAATCATTGAACTGAGTACAAGCACTCCGACTATTCTTATGGATACAGATATCGCGGAAGCTACAAGAATGGAAAAAACATAATTTATAAACCCGACTTTTACTCCGGCTATTCGGGCAGCTTCCTCGTCATATGCGATATATAGCATCTGATCATATAGAAAAATTAATGTCAGGACTGAGAGGATACTCAGTATAAGTACCGTTATCATGTCTAATTTTGTTACAGTAAGGATACTGCCGAACATAAATGAATCTGCATTTGCGTGAAGTCTCCCGGAACTTATGATTGTAATAGCTGTTCCTACGCTTAGAGAAAGCACGATTGTCAGAATTAAATCTGTATATTTCTTGAAATAGATCCTTAGAAATTCAATCAAAACACCGCAGATCGAAGTGAAGATAAACGCGCCGAGCACGGGGCTCTGATTAAAAAGCAATCCGATCGTTATGCCTGCCAGCGAGGCATGAGACAATGTGTCTCCTATCATCGAATAGCGGCGGAGAACTAAAAAAATACCAATGCACGGGCATAAAATGGAAATAAATATTGAAACAAAAAAAGCGTTTTGCATAAAACTGTAATTAAGCAATTTTATCGTCCTTTTTTAAATACTCGTCAGCATATTTTTTAGGAGAACAAAGATGCCCCTGTCCACCTGTTAAATGGTAAATCAGCGTTGAATTGAAAATAGCGGCATCCAGATTGTGTTCTACAGAAACAATCGTAATACCGTTTTCTTTGTTTAATTTTTTAAGAAACCCGTAAATCTCTTTTTGACTGCCGATGTCCACTCCCGTGGAGGGTTCGTCCAGAATCAGTAAATCAGGGTCGCCCATCAAGGCCCTTACAATCATTATTTTTTGGCTTTGTCCGGCGGAAAGCGTTCCAATAAGAGAATCAGTGAAGCCGGCCATTCCAACTAGCTCTAGGTTTTCCATAACGACATTTTGGTTTTTGATCTTTAAAAGTCTCCGATAAGAATTCAACATTTCATAAACTGTGATTGGAAAATTTGAATTTGAAAAGTCGTTTTTTTGCGGGACATACCCGATTTTCTTTGCCTGACAGAGAATTGTTCCGCTTGTTGGTTTTATGAATTTTAATATCAGCCTCATAAGGGTGCTTTTCCCACAACCATTTTCACCGACCACTGAGACATATTCACCGTCAAGTATTTCCAAGTTTATTCCGTTCAGTATATATGGAGATGAATTTCCATATGAAAAAAATAAGTTTTCTGCTTTTATCATAAATAATCACCTTCCCACCCGCTGCACAGCAAGTATAAATCAAACACAAAGAAATTTTTCATACTTGACAAGATATATTTGAAGAATTAGTATCAATTATAAATGCAAATACAATGCATTTGCAAGCATTTAAAAAATAGAGACAGAAGGGCAGATAAACGATGACAGGGAAACGGAAAGTTTTAGTATCATATCTGCTTGCTTTTGTATTATGCGTGGTTGCTGTTATGAGCTTTTCGGCGTACAGAAACAGAGAGCAGGCAAATGAAACAGGGGAAAATAAGATCAAAGTTTCTGTGACTTTCAACGCGATGAAGGAGTTTGTTGAAGCTGTTGGAAAGGACAAAGTCGAAATTTTTACCATCATACCGGACGGAGTGGCGCCGCATGACTTTGAACCTAAGGCACAGGATCTTGTTACGTTAAGCACGGCTCATATTTTTATATATAACGGATTTGGAATGGAAACTTGGGCTAATGATGCGGTCAAAGCTGCAAAAAATAAGAACCTTGTATCTGTTGAAGCGTCAAGTGGGGTAGAACCGATCACAAACAGTGATCCGGAAGAAATCGAAGAACACGGGCAATACGACCCACATATCTGGCTGAGCCCAAAGGCTGCGGAGATTGAAGTAAAAAATATTAAAGATGCCCTGATTAAGGTGGATCCATCTGGCAGTGACTATTATGAAAAAAACTGTAAGGATTTTGTTTTTCAGCTGGAAAACCTTTATAACGAATATAGCAGAAAGTTCAAATCTGTTCATAGGAAAAATTTCGTAACAGGGCACGCAGCATTCGCTTATCTATGCAGGGATTTTGGCTTGGATCAAAACAGCGTTGAAGATGTTTTTGCGGAAGGTGAGCCAAGTGCGAAACAATTGACTGAACTTGTAAAATATTGCAGAAGAAATAATGTAACAACTATTTTCGCCGAAAATATGGCCAGCCCCGAAGTTTCCCAGACACTGGCAGATGAAGTCGGCGCAAAAATAGAAACAATTTATACGATCGAAAGCAGTGAGGACAATAAAACATATATGGAACGCATGAAGGAAAACCTGTCAAGGATTTATGACAGTTTATCCAAATAAATAAACTTATGCTAACTGACCGCGTGAACGGAAAATTAGGATATACTACTTATATTGAACTGAAACATATCAAAAATGAATAAATATAATTTAGCGCTGCAAAAAGATTCCTATGGGGGAATGCCGGATATGGCAAATGGAATGGAACATGATAACGAATTAAAACAGAGCGGTCTGAAAAACACAAAACAACGAACTGCTGTATTGGATTTTCTGGAACATCACGACGGACCGATTTCTGCAGAGCAGGTATTTGTGGAATTGAAACAAAGGGACCTCTCTGTAAATCTGTCTACAGTTTACAGGATCCTTGAGACACTTGCAAACAAAGGTATAATAACAAAGTTGTATATAGTAGGTGATACTAAGGCTTTATTCGAATATAAACGTATCATGCACAGGCATTATCTCGTTTGCCTCGGATGCAGAAAAATTATAGC
Source organism: Synergistaceae bacterium (assembly GCA_021372895.1). Taxonomy (NCBI): domain Bacteria; kingdom Thermotogati; phylum Synergistota; class Synergistia; order Synergistales; family Synergistaceae; species Synergistaceae bacterium. The sequence continues at coordinate 10,286 of JAJFTP010000087.1, read as the reverse complement.
CATTGATAATTGTCCACTGGAGGCATATGAAAAATCTCTTGAGAAAAGCACAAATTATTCAATTGCGGGACATAGGCTGGATATATATGGCTACTGCCCGGAATGTCGTAAAAAAAACTGCAATGAGGCCATCCAACTATGATCTGGAATATTGCAATGAATGACTGATCGCATATTTCTTGAAATCATTCCAGACCGGCATCGGCACAGAAAATCCATCCACTGTCTGTAAGTATTATTCCACCGACAGAATCGTCCGGGCAATATTAAACAATAGCGACAGAGTCCTGAATATCCTCCATTGGATTTACTTTGAGCTCCTGAAGATGATTGCTGATCTTTTCATGCTTTGCTTCTCGTTCAGGATCACGATTTCTTCTTGCCATAATAAAACCTCCTGATCAGAGCTCTCTATTTTGCGCCTTTCAGGAGGGTTACATAATTCTTAGGATGGTTTCAATCGAGCTTATCAGGCAGAAAAGACACTCAGATATTTGTCTCCCCTGTCCGGCTGCACTGTAACAACAATGCTGTCCGCAGGAAGATTTTTCGCTGTCTCTATTGCGGACCATACATTGGCACCCGCTGATATCCCACTGAAGATACCTTCTTCAGCAGCAAGCCATTTAGCTGTATCAAGCGCATCCTCATCTTTGACCGTCATGAAACGCGACACTACACTCCTGTCCAGATTGGAAGGCACGAAGTTGGCTCCTATGCCCTGTATCTTGTGCGGGCCAGAACGGCCCTCCGTTATGAGCGGGCTCGACGCCGGTTCAAGCGCTATTACCTCTACATCTGGCCACTCTTTACGCAATGCTTTGCCAATGCCGCTTATCGTTCCTCCTGTCCCGAAGCTCGCGACGAATGCGGCAAGTTTCCTGTCCTTGGGTATCTGCGCAAGTATCTCGGGTCCGGTGGTCATCTCGTGTGCCCACGGATTGCCGGGGTTTGAGAACTGATCGAGCATAATTGCATTTTTTTCTTTCTCCAAAATAGCATTGGCGGCATCAAAGGCGCCCTTCATGCCCTCCTCTGCCGGGGTAAGGACAAGCTCTGCGCCGAACGCCTTCAGTATAGTGCGGCGCTCAACGGACATTGATCCCGGCATCGTAAGCACCACGCGCAAACCGAGAGCCCGCCCCAGTAATGCAAGTCCTATCCCCGTGTTGCCGCTCGTTGGTTCAACAATGACAGCCCCCTCGCGCAACAGCCCTTCGTCCTCGGCGCGCTTCAGCATACCCCATGCTGCCCTGTCCTTTATCGAGCCTCCGGGGTTATTGCCTTCCAGCTTAACCCAGACTTCCGCTCCGCCGGTATCCTTTTTCAGTCTGTAAAGCGGAGTATTACCTACAAGTTTTAGTATCTCCAAGGAATCAACCCGACTCATTGCCATTCAAGATCAACCTCTTTACCCGTTATATGCTTTTTTGAAAACATGTTCTATAGCCTCTTTTGTGGGTATTCCTTCATGGATCTTCTCTTCGCCGACAAAAAAAGTCGGCACGTAAAAATAATCATACTTATCCGCAACTTCAGGCTGCCGTTTTTCGTCTATTACAGTCAACGGGACCTCGGCATATTCCGGTTTCTCCGCAAAAAGCGCGTCCATCATCTCTTTCGCCTTACGGCAATGTGGACACCCTTCGAACATAAACATCGTTACTTCCTTCATCCGCATTAACCTCACTTTCATCGGTTTATCCGATCTGAATATTTTACAGCACATACAGGCAAAAAAACACGGTGGTCTGTGATCACACTGATGAATCTCATTATAATTATTCATCTTCCGTAAAAGACGGGCTTATTATCAGAGACATTATGCGGCCTTAATATACAGCCGCAAGCCTTTTATCCCTGTACCAACAATTTAGATACATATACACATCGCTATACGTATATATATAGAAAACGTAACGCCCTGTTTTTCAACGGGGCGTTACGCAGTTTACTGATCAAAGATCGCAGGTCTAAATTATTAGGACATCAGTCCTATCTGTTCCTCGGCAATAGCCCTTACTCTCCCGGAGTGGACCAGTTCCATTGCCCATTCCATATCAGGGGATATATAGTGATCATTCTCCATAAACGGAGCTTTTTCCCTGACAGCTTTATTTACGGCAGCAGTAACGCTTGAAAGGAGACACTCCTTATGTATTCTGAGTTCCGCAGCCTGAGCTGCCGTAAGCAGCTCATTTCCAAGTATATATTCAGCAAGCCTGACAACCTGTCTTGCTTTTAATGCCGCATTGTACCCCATGCTTACATAATCTTCCTGGAATGCACAGGTAGGCACAGAATCTACAGATGCAGGGTGAGCCAGGACCCTGAGCTCTCCAAGCAAAGCCGCTGATGAATACTGAAGTATCATATAGCCGCTGTTCTCACCTGCAGATGCAACAAGGAACGGCGGCAGTCCACTGACATGCTCGTTCAGCATCCTGTCTGTCCGGCGTTCAGATATCTTTGCGAGATATCCCATTGCTATACATATAGAATCTGATTCAATACCGATAAAACCAGCGTCACAGTTACATCCGCTTAATGCTTCGCCGGAAGGATGGATTATCGGGTTGTCATCACATGAATTCAGCTCGTTCTCTACGGCTCTAAGCGCATCAGAGACTGTTTTGCGAACAGCTCCGTGAGCCTGAGGTATACACCTCAGGCTCAGCGCATCCTGTAGGTTCTGTCCCCCGAATTCCTTGATAACCGCGCTGTCTTTAAGGATTTTATTTACATGCTGAGCCGATATCCATTGTTCGGGCTGATGCTTGACACCCATGATCCTTTCGTCAAAAGCGGTCAGGTTACCTCCAAGAGCCTCTAATGTACAAGAGGCGACAACGTCTGCAGTTGCGGTAAGATTCGCTGCGTCATAGGCTGCAAGAGCAGCAAGAGCCGTAGCTGACGTACCTCCGCTGATTAGGGATAACCCTTCTTTATAGCTCGGATTAATTGCAGTTGTGCCAGCGCATTTAAGTGCTTCGGCACCGTCAAGAAGTTCTCCGTTATAATAGGCACGTCCCTTGCCAAGGAGAACCATCGCTATATGCGCCTCTGCACCTAAGTATCCGACAGAACCATGTGCGGGTGTCCACGGGATAATATTTTTATTAAGGAATTCAGCAAGATGTTCAAGTATTTCCAATCTGACTCCTGAATAACCGCTCCCCATGTTCAGAAGCATCACAAATATGATTGCACGGACAGCTTCCCTGTCCAGGGGTTCGCCAACATTCGTGCAGTGTGTAAGTATCATATTCTCCTGATATTTAATGGCATCTTTTTCAGGAATAACACGTTTTACGTTATCTCCCAAACCTGTAGTGACGCCATAAATGCGGCGGTTTTCCTTTACTAAATTCTCAACAAGCTTCCTGCATTCCATGACACGTTTCTTATAAGTATCGTTGAAAGACACTTTGGCCCCATAGCGTGCAACGGCGATAAGTTCACAAAGACGGACTTCCCCGCCGAGACATACTTCTTTGATACTGCTGGCTCTGTTCATTGTATATATACTCTCCTTCATGCAAAAAAATTAATCCGAGTTTTTATCATAGAAAAACACCTTAAATGTAGAAATTACCTGCAGCACAAATATAAAGAGAACCATGGCCCCACCGGCGGCTGCAAGAAATTTGACTCCGTCAACCCCTTGTTCCCCGCCTGCAAATGCAACCATAAAGAAAGCAATGGCTCCTATCGATAGTCCCCAGAGGATTTTCTGCCATGCCGGCGGTTCTTCCCCGTGTTTAAGATCCTTTGTGCAGATAGATGCAATCGTAGTTGTCATCACATCTGCCGCTGTCGCAAAGGATAGCATGAGAGTCAGCATTACTACCGGGACAAGGATCGTTCCCAAAGGAAATGCTTTAAGGAAAACCCAAAGACCTGCTACAGCGCCGCTGGCAGTAATAGCTCCTATCAGATCCAAACGGCCTTCAAGCTGCCATGAAATAGCGGTGCTTCCCCACACGCCGAACCATAAAAGACCAAATACACAAGGAAGAATCCAGTTGACTATCATAAATTGGCGAATAGTCCGGCCATATGAGATCATGGCAAGGAAAAGCCCCATCAGCGGAGCGTAGGCTATCCAAATTGCCCAATCATAAAGTGTCCACCATTTTACAAGCGCGTCACCGCCGATGTCACCGGGGTCGAAGGCCCAAACCCAGAAATTCTGCAGCCAGTAGCCAAGACTTGCAACACTGGTCCTCAGGATATAAAGAGTCGGTCCCATTATGATCAAAAAGAACAGAAGGACAAAGAATATTTTTGAGTTTAAATCAGCCAGGCGCTTGATCCCTTTGTCCAGTCCAAGATAAGAAGCTACGGTAAAAAGGGCCGTTGTAATTCCGGCTATTATGAGCCATACCATTGGGCTCTGCTTTATTCCCCAGGCTACTTCCGCACCTGAGCCAATCAGGGCAAGCCCTGCACCAAGGGAGGATGCCAGTCCCAGGACTATTGCGAGAAGAGAAAGATTGTCAATCAGCCATGTAAAAGAATGGATCCTGCTGCCAAAAAGCGGCTCTAGTGTTGCAGTTACTGTCAACGGTTTCTTTTTATTAAAATATAGGTATGCTGCCAGGATGCCTGAAATACAGTACATGGCGTAAGGGAAAAACGTCCAGTTATAGAAACAGCGTCCTATAGAGAACCATACCAATTCTGGATCTCCGGGTTTTAGGCCAAGTTTCGCCGTCTCTCCGTAAATATTCCCGAGATAAATAATGGGCTCATTTACACCATAAGTGATAATGCCTGTTGCAATAACCCCGGTAAGTGCCATCGCAAACCACGAAAGGAACGAGAATTCAGGTTTTGCATCTTTTCCTCCGATACGGATAGAACCGATCTTCGAGAAGGTGATTACGCCGACCAGAATAATAGCAACTACGGAAATAAGCTGATACAGCCAGCCGAAACTCGTAAGAGACCAATCGAATGTGGCCGAAGCGATGCTCGTAAGCATTTTGTTGTTAAAGAATCCCAGCAACGCTGCGCCGCCAATGATAATAAAGGATGGAACAAATATTTCATAACGAATATTTTTTTTCTCTTTCTCCTGAGACATAAAGAAACACTCCTTTCATTATCCTCGTCATATAGTAATTTTTCGCTGTTTCATCACTCATCTGATTTTTCTGGAGCCAGCCGTGTCCACCCTCCCTCTAACCGGCAATTTTGCAACCCATATTGTACTACTTGCATGTTACATGCTACGTGTAAGTAATGACTTCACGTTATGTTATACTTATTCAATGATTTTTACAAGCGTGGGGGAAGATATCGCTATGTCTTTTTTTCAAAATGAATCCTTAAGAAAACAACTTTATGACTATATAAAACAAAAAATCAACGCCGGAGAACTCAAGCGCGGAGATATGATCAATCAGAAAGAACTGTCTGAAGAACTCGGAATAAGCAGGACTCCTTTCAGAGACTGTATGATACAGCTTGAATCAGAAGGGCTCGTTACCATAATCCCGTGCAAGGGCGTCATTGTGCGTTATCTAACTTTTGAAGAAATAATGGAGGTTCAGGAAATCGGGGCAGCTCTAGAGGGAATGGCCTACGAGCTTGCGTTTGGCACGGCACGCAAATATTGCATAGACAAGCTCACAGCTATTGTCAGCGACGTACAAACCCGCCTGGAGAAAGGCGATGTCTCTCTCTGCTATGAAAAAAACCAGGAATTTCATACCCTGATACTTGACAGATGCCCTAACAAACAGATAGTGACAACTTTGGTAAAGATGCGGGAGCGCCTTTATGATTTTCCAAGACATGACCTTGCTCCAGTTCTTAAATGGGAAAAAATATTCTGGCAGGAACATCTGAACCAAATTAAGATACTGAGAGAAGGTACGGCCAAGGAGTTTGGAGAGTATGACAGAAACGTTCATTGGGGAATAAAGGGCAAGGAAGGATACTGGGAAACTCTTTTCAATGTGCCTGCAGGAAGCGTCAATAAATATTTTCATGAAAGAAGCATAGATTCATAAAAGAGTCCCCACCCATTTATTATGTCCCTCTTCTTTGCTGTTATTTGATTTTATAATATTGCGCCCGGACGGTTATTTTGTCCATTCCCAGAGGCCCCTTGCCGAATACGTATGTATCCTGATAGATCAAGAGGAAATTTTTCATCCTGGAGCCGCTCCCGACATCTGTGTAAACACTTCAGAAAGTACTGAAGAAAACATGAAGATCCTCTTGGATGCCATCATATATCCGACACAAAAAGCTTATTCCCTGACTCGGCTACGGCCTTCTTTGACCATAATATCGTCTCACCAACAGGCATGAAATTATCCATCCAAGTACAGTCGATCAGGCGATCCACCGTCAAAATGCAAGCATCAAGAGATGGATCGGCATACTGCAAAGAAAGTCAATGTCCTATAAAGGGTCGATTTTATCAATACAGCAAAAATGCCTTTAACTGTTTGTACTGTATGACTAAAATTTCCGCATAAGAAAAAAATTTTTGCAGGAGGGGTATATGATGGCCTTTATTCTGAACAAGGCGGACAGGGATCTGTTTTACAGCCGAAACGATCCTAAAGACCGCAGGCTCGGGGAACTTATACATCGGGCTAAAATCGATAATCTCCGTAAAGCGGACATAGTAATAGTCGGCATACCCGAAGATCGCGGTATATTGGCAAATAAAGGCCGTGCCGGCGCAGCGAAGGGACCGGATGAAATACGCCGGCGCCTGTACAGGCTTACTCCTGGATTCAACATGGATTTCGACCGTTTGAGGGTCGTAGATATTGGCAACCTCTCCACAAATGAACTTACTCTTGAAGAGGTACACCTTGCGGCACAGGAACTGGTGTCCGAAATTGTTTCGCATGGTGCTATCCCGATAGTGATAGGAGGCGGCCATGACCTGACATATCCTGGGGTGGCCGGGCTAGTTCAAGGGGCCTCCATTAAAAAAGACGGACTGGGGCTTATCAACGTAGACTCTCATCTTGACGTCAGGACAGACGAAAACGGCATCAACAGCGGGACTTCCTTTTACCGCGCCTTGACACAGCTTCCGGACAAGGCCCTGCTTGGCAGCAGCTTCGTGGAATTTGGCATACAGGAACAGTATAACTCTCCATATTACTATAACTGGGTCCGGGAACAGGGCGCAACTGTTGTTACACTGAGGGAGGTCTCAGAGCGCGTGATGGAATCTTTCCTTCAGTCACTTAGCATCGTCGGGAGAAGAGGGCACACTGTGGCACTGTCTCTCGACATAGATGCGGTGCGCAGCACGGAGGCGCCCGGCGCCTCTGCCAGCAATCCGAGCGGATTGAAAGCCCCTGAACTGGACAAGATAGCATATCTTGCGGGACGCAGTTCGCAGATCCGCTATCTGGATATTATGGAGGTATCGCCGCCTCTTGACGAAGACCACCGCACTGCGGCATTGGCGGCATCATCGATATTCTGGTTTTTGCGCGGGGTCAGCGAAAGGTAAAAGGCTGCACCAGACGGCAGATCCTTTGTTTTACAAAGTTACGGCATGAAACGGCACAATCCTGATGATCTGAAGACCATCCGGATCGTGCTGTTTCAGCAGAGACGTTCCCCTAGAAATATAAGTCCTGCGCTCCCTCTTCCAGCTTCTTGAGACGTTCCTTTGTAAGCTCCCTGGCTTTCTCGTTGGGTATGCATTCGACTTCCTTTTCAATGACTTTTTCCCCAAGTTCCTTGAGGTGGTCTGATCCATAGCCTATCAAATATTCCTTGAACGTGAGTATCGCGTTCGGCTGGCAAATATTGCGTATCTGTCCCGACTTGGCGAGGGACATGAAACGGTCGCCCGTGCGCCCCTGCCTGTAGCAGGCAGTACAGTAGCTTGGGATATAACCGTCCTCACAGAGCCATGTGAGCACCTCGTCCGGAGTCCTTTCGTCTGACACCTTGAACTGGGCCGTATCAGGCTGCTTAGGTTGGCCGATTTCCTTGTGGTAGCCTCCTATGCCTGTGCATGAGCCTGCACTTACCTGTGATATCCCGAGATCAAGTGCACGGCGGCGCGTTTCAGGCGTTTCACGGGTCGAAAGTATCATCCCGGTGTAAGGAGTTGCTACCCTTATTACTGCAATGATACGAAGAAACTGCTCATCGGTAGTGAGATATGGGAATTTTTCAAGTTCGACACCCTCTGCCTCACGCAGGCGCGGGACTGAAATAGTGTGTGGCCCGACGCCAAGCGTCTTTTCAAGGTGTTCGGCAAGAAGGAGCTGAGCCACTGCTTCATATTTGTAATCGTAAAGTCCATAGAGGACGCCGGTCCCAACATCATCTATGCCGCCTTCCTGTGCCCTGTGCAGCGCCGTCGTGTGCCAGTCGTAATTGCTCTTCGGCCCTCTCGGGTGCATCTTCTGGTATGTCGGCCTGTGGAACGTCTCCTGAAACAGGATGAAGGTGCCGATGTCAGCTGCCTTGAGGCGTTTATATTCCTCAACGGTCGTTGCTGCGATGTTTACATTTATACGGCGAATTGAATCACCCCGGCTGTTTTTGTAGGCATATACGCGCTTCATGCAGTCGATGATATAGTCGAGAGGAATATTTACAGGATCTTCCCCTGCCTCCATTGCGATCCTCTTGTGCCCAAGCGCCAGGATCGCATCCGCCTCCTGGTCGATCTCTTCCATAGTGAGTTTCTTTCTGCACATTTGCGTATTGCCTTTGTGGAATCCGCAGTATACACAGTCGTTTATGCAGTAGTTGGATACGTACAGCGGCGCGAACAAAACTATACGCCGTCCGTATATACGCTCCTTGATCTCCTTCGCGAGGGCGTATAGCTCTTCTTCAAGCTCTTTGTCTGTAATTTCGAGCAGGACCGCCGCCTCTCTGTGTGTCAGGCCATGGCACTCCCTTGCTTTTTCCAGTAAGGCACGAACGGCCTTTTTGTCTTTGGCAAGGGCTTTTGCTTCCTCAAGCGAACTCAATATCTCTGCGTCGTCAATAAAAGACGAATCGTGGAACTGTTTTGGATCGTACATTATGACATCCTCCTTTTTTTGCTGCTCGAATAAGAAGAGGGGCAGGAAAAGGTAAGGATAGAATAAAATCCCCTTTCGGTCAGTGAAAGGGCATAAAGGCTGGATAAGGAAAACCTTCTGCGACCCTTTCCCCCTGTCCGGAACTGACCGGACAGACAGATGGTATCCATCCCGACTTCTTTCCGTCCTGCCGGAACAAACCTGCAAAACAGAAAATCAAGCAGTTTAATCTGAAACGGTTATTATTATAGCATTACATATTTTTTTCACAAGATGCGATGTCATAAATCCATGGTCCGATCCGTATATCCCGCATGTTTCTTAACCCGCTGTTTTGAAATATATGTATTATGCTATTATATGACGGAGTGAGAGGATGGATTTTCAGATAATAGGGTTCTATGCCTTCCCGTTATTATGGTTGATTGGTGAATACGATCGACAAGAAGATTGAAAGGGATCTGAATATGCGACCTAAAATGGAAAAAAATTCCTTATTTTTTGCTTTTTCGCTGACAGTTATATTTATTATAATATTCTTAGTGCTTTTACTGTTATATTCAGCTTATCAAGAACATAATATAGTTGAAAACAGGATGATGTTGGCGCAGGATGAAACTTTTAATATAACGATGCAAAAAACTTTTATAGTTAAAGAGTTTGAATCAATTACCTCTGATTTAATTTATTTAAGTAAAAGCCCCGTTTTTCAAAATTTTATTAATAAAAAAAGTTCAAAAAGTAATGTAGAAAATGAGTGGATAGTTTTTTCTAATATTAAAAAGAAATATGATCAATTACGTTATATTGATATATCTGGAAATGAAATTATCAGAATTAATTTTAATAATGGGAAGGCATATAAAGTTGGAAATGGCTCCCTGCAAAATAAAAAGAATCGATATTATTTTACTGAGACGTTAAAATTACATGAAGGACAAATATATATATCAAAATTTGATTTAAATATCGAAGGGAATAAGCTGGAATTACCCTTAAAACCAATGATACGTTTTGGATCGCCAATATTTGATCAAACCAAGACCAAACGGGGTATCATCATTGTAAACTATCTTGGCCAATATATCATCGATGAAATCAAGAAAGCCCGCAGTAAAAATATCAGCTATACGCATTTGGTCAATCAAGACAGTTATTGGCTTGTGGGACCGGATGCGGCAAAAGACTGGGCCTTTATGTATCCTCATAAAATCGATCAGAAATTTAAAAATCAATTCCCGGAAGAATGGC
>JAJFTP010000086.1 GCA_021372895.1 Synergistaceae bacterium | reverse complement strand
AACATCGAGTCTCCCTCTCCAAAAGAACCGTCATCGGCAAAAACATGTGTGCCTGGCAATAGAGACAGGATCTGCCCGGCGTATTTCTCATAGCCCCTGCCGCGGACTCCGAGATAAATCCCACCGACCCGCTCCGGAAATAACTTGCAGTAATACATAAAGATCGCGATACCAACTCCGCCTGCGGCGAAATAAACCCTGCCGCTTCTTTCAGGCAGAGGAACGCCAAAAAGTCCGCGCACGCGGATTTCCGTCCCCGGACGTAGCTGCGACATCATCCAGGTCCCTTTGCCACGAATCACATAGCAGATTGAGATCTCACCCTTCCGCGTATCGGCATTGGCAATGGAAAACGGCCTCCCAAGCAGCGGATCCAGCCCTGTCGTTGGAAAAATCAAGACACAGTTGCCGGGCCGCACCATCGGGACAAGCTCCTGACATCTTAAAGTGATCCATGCTATCTGCTCATCAAGCATATAAGAATCTGTAACTATGCACTTATAGTCGCCTATCTTTTTTGTATGACAACCGCATTCAGACATAGACATACTCCCTTTGACAAAGAGTCCTCTGCAGAAGAGCTTAGGTTATTTATGACATAAAGAATCATAACATAACATTACACCGATCTATCCATGCTTGCCGCAGTATTTTTAATTCATGTGTCAGTATTGTTGTTTTACCGCTATATTACTGACGTAAAATATGAACAAATATGTAAAACTTGCAATGTAAGGTTTCAAGGCATTAAACCAGCTTTAAATTAAGAGAGTGCAGAAAGGGGCGTTATTTAATGGCTTACACAGAACCATACGATAAGATGGACACGAAGACCATTGATATTTCAAAGGCTATCACAAGCCTTCGAGAAGAGCTCGAAGCAGTTGACTGGTACAACCAGAGAGTTGCGGTCACAACAGACGAAGAACTTAAGCGCATCATGGCGCACAACAGAGACGAAGAGAAAGAACACGCGTCGATGCTTATTGAATGGATCCGCCGTAACATGGAGAACTGGGACAAGGAACTTCATGATTACCTTTTTACAACCGAACCGCTTGGAAAACACGAAGCAGCTGCCGCCGCAGAACCGGACGGCAAAGACCTTGGAATAGGCAAAATTTAAAGTTACGGACAAGGGGGATATTAATATGGATATTCTGAAGAGATCACTGGCGCCGATCGTCCCTGAGGCATGGGAAGAGATAGACGAGCAGGCAAAAAATGCAATTACAAGTGTCCTGTCAGGACGTAAGGTCGTAGACGTAAAAGGACCTATGGGCTGGAAGTACGACGCCGTATCGGAAGGGACACTGTCCCTGGCTGAAGAATCCCCGGTGGACGGAGTCAGTTATGGTATGCGCGAAGTTCTTCCGCTGGTGGAGATAAGGGTGCCGTTTACTATGTCAATGTGGGATCTTGAGGACATCAGCCGCGGCTGCAAGACTGTGGACTTTACACCGGTACATGAAGCGGGCCGCAAGGCCGCCCTCTTTGAGGACACAGCGATATATCAGGGCCTTGAGGATGCGGGCATTCTCGGGCTTGAGCTTGAAAGCGACAATGAACCTGTAGAGATGCAGCTTGAGGACGAGGCTATAATTTCTGCACTCGACACCGCAGTAAAGACCCTCAGCGCGCGTTCCGTCAGCGGACCATTTGCGCTCGTCTGCTCACTGCCGCTCTGGACAAAGATACAGACATCCGCAAAATGCTATCCGCTTAAAAAGCGCGTAGAAGCCTTGATCGGCGGCAAAATAGTTCTTTCAAGTCTGTATGAAACCTCCATGCTCGTATCTCTGCGCGGCGGTGACAGTGAGCTTATAGTGGGACAGGACTTCTCGATAGGCTATCAGTCACACACGAATACCGAAGTAAACTTCTACATCACGGAGACTTTCACGTTCCGGGTCCTTGCTCCGGAAGCAATTGTACCCTTCAAAATAGCCGAATAGACAAGACTTCTTTACAGCAAGCCGATTTAGATAAACAGCAAAAGTCAGTGGGGATCAACATCTTCCCCCACTGGCTTTTTAGTAATTTAGTCGTTGCAAGCTTATTTTTTAACTGTATAATATACGGACATACTCATAAAGAGTTGCTGAGGGAAATGGCCCGATGAAGCAACGACAACCTGCCTTGACCGGCAAGGTGCCAAAACCATCCCTGAACGGGAATGATGAGAGACTATCCGCGTTGATGTAATTATCTGCGGCGAAGAAACATTTGCGGCCTCTCTTATAAGGGGGACCGCTTTTTTGTTCATCATAACCCTCTTTTCAGGACTGTATTTTTGTTATTTACCAAATCCATATATTGAAATCATATACGATAGAGAGGGAGTCGATGTTCATGTCAGCAGTCAAATTCAATGCATATTTTTCAGGCGCAACAAACTCTCAAAAGGAAACCGAAACATTTTCCGGAGAAACGGCAGTCACCCAAAACACAGAAGGAGCTATAAAGGATACCAAGCCTGAATATGATGTCGCATATTATAATGCTCTCAGAGTCGGCGGGAATCCCCGGCTGGAGGAACAAAATCTGTTCATTGAGAATTACGGGCTTATATGGGAAAACAGGGAAAGAATAATCAATGACGAGGCAATGTCCGAAACACGCCTCTATTTCTCGGGACTGTCGCTCGCTTATGTCAGCGGAGGTGGCCTAACGCTCGGAATGCTCCTGACGCTTTGGAACAACGGCGAATGGACCACAAAGTGTCCCTTCTGCGGAGGGGTCGTGAGGATCTTTGGTTGGGGCGGGAGTCCGCTTACCGGGAACAATAAATACCACGGATTTTGCACATCCTGCAAAAGGGAAAGGGATAGCGCTGAAGACCATTTTATACAAAAGGTCCGCTCCGCCATAAGTATGATCAGCGAGAGGAAGGCAAAATTTGCCAAGGCACATACCGACAGCTCCTCGGATGCCGTTTCCCAGAAAGTCCTCCATTACGATTTTCGGACTCTGTCGAGAAAATGGACTGAGTACGAGAAAGATCCCGAAAAAATACCCGCAGCAAAACCTAAAAAAACGATACCCGAAAAGCCCGAAGATTATATTTGGTACTCCCCTATCCAGGCTTTGATCAATCAGCTTAATAACACAACGCTGTAAGTATATGTGAGAATTTATCAAGGAGGCTAAACAATGGAAGGCATACCGAATAAGAGATACGACAAAGCCGCCGACGAACAACCACCGATGCTTGATGGCAGAGATGATTACCTCTATCTGGCAGTTCGGGCAAAAGATACTGTCAAAACTAAAGTGAACGGGGTGTTGAAATGCTTGGCGCGATAATAGGCGACATCGTCGGTTCAAGGTTCGAATGGGACCGTATCAAAACCAAAGACTTTGAATTCTTCATGCGTGACTGCTTTATTACGGATGACAGCATAATGACTCTGGCTGTCGCCAAGGCGATACTTGAAAGCAAAAAAGATCCGGATATCCTCAGGGAAACTATCGCCGGACATCTTCAGTCGGTCGGAAGACCCTATCCGAACTGCGGCTACGGCGGAAAGTTCTACATGTGGATGTACACGGACGATCCCAAACCCTACAACAGTTACGGGAACGGAGCGGCAATGCGTGTCAGCCCCTGCGGCTTTGCCGCATCTTCTCTTGAAGAAGCCAAAATACTTTCCAAAATCGTCACAGAAGTAACGCACAACCACCCGGAAGGCCTTAAAGGCGCTGAAGCCACCACGGCCGCTATATATCTTGCCCGCATAGGCAAAAGCATACCTGAAATAAGGGATCACATCGACAAATATTACTATCCAATGGATTTTACCCTGGATGAGATCCGTCCGACATACACATTCAACGAAACATGTCAGAAGACCGTGCCTCAGGCCATAATGTCCTTTCTTGAATCGACCGGTTTCGAAGACGCAATACGCAACGCAGTCTCATTAGGAGGAGACAGCGACACCATAGCGGCAATAACCGGAGGCATTGCCGAGGCATATTACGGCATCCCTTCTGACATACGCGAACACGCGCTTCCCTACCTGGACAAACGCCTCTTAGCCATACTCAATGAGTTTGAATCACGTATTGCTTGTGTCAGATCTTAAATATATAATCATTATTGGCCGTTAGGGGTGGAATTATGGAGCGGGAGAAATTATGTATTATCGGAAATGCGAAATCTCAGATGGGAAACCCTATAACACACCAGTTTTCGCAGTTTTTCATTACCTTTATTGCAGACGGTGAGTCAGGAGAGATATTAGATCTCGAAGCTTCAGTAGTACTGGATCTGACGAATAAATTCATAAAGGATATTTTTCTTGGCAGGTCGCTAGCCGAGATAGACCCCAAAATAATAGAAAAAATAAATCACACCTATCTGGGTTCGTCTCAAAAAGCGATCCAGGTAGCATACAAAGACGCGGTAAAAAAATACAGATCGTGGAACAAAGGTATAATAATAGCGGAATAGCTGCCTTGTCCACCCGCCTGTAATCTATACGTTTGCAGCAATGGGGAGAAGATCCAGCACCTTTTGGACATCTGTTTATCAGATGCCAAAAGGTGCTTTTTTGTTTCTGTATACTGCAGCACATTGGACCGGCTGCAAAAAAATAAGGGGGATTGCTGATGGAAACATCTTTATTTAAGAAAGATCCATACAGGAAAAGAGGTGAGGAATTATGAAAATAACCGGAATAAAAGCCGGAATTCTGAGAACTCCGCTCAAAGTACCCTTTAAAACAGCGGTCAGGACGGTTGATGAAATGACCGATGTGATAGTAAGGATAGATACTGACTGCGGCATATCCGGATGGGGTTCGGCACCCCCAACGGGAAAAGTGACAGGAGATACTGTCGGATCGATCAGGGGTGCAATAGATGAAATGATAAGGCCAGTAATGACAGGAATCGACGCGTCAGACCTTGAGCAGTGCCTTGACATCCTTGACGCTTCCCTGATAAGGAACACCAGTGCCAAAGCTGCGATCGACATCGCACTCCATGACATATGGGCGAGGTCTGTGAAACAGCCTGTTTGGAGACTTTTCGGAGGAAGCGGAAAAGCAGTTGAAACAGATGTCACAATAAGCGTCAATAGTCCTGAGGAAATGGCTGAGGACTCCAGGAGGGCGCAAAAGGACGGTTTCAGGATTATAAAAACAAAAGTAGGAGTTGATCCTGAGATTGATTTCCTGCGTCTGAAGGCTATACGCGATGCTGTTGGCAGCGGAGTTAAGATCAGGATCGATGCCAATCAGGGCTGGGATCCGAATGAGGCGGTAAGGATCCTTAACCGGATGCAGGATGCCGGTTTTGACCTTGAGCTTGTTGAGCAGCCTGTAAAGGCCGGCGATCTTGACGGGCTTGCGCATGTAACAGCAAATTCTCCTGTGCCTGTCGCAGCTGACGAAAGCTGTTGGTCGGCGCGCGATGCAATGGAGATACTTAGGCGCCATGCGGCGGATATGGTCAACATCAAACTCATGAAATGCGGAGGAATAAGGAACGCACGACAGATCATCGCGCTCTCACAGTCCATGGGAGCAGAGGTAATGATAGGCTGTATG
>JAJFTP010000085.1 GCA_021372895.1 Synergistaceae bacterium | reverse complement strand
TCTTGTGAGGTGTTTGTACCCCAGACCCTTATGCCTATATATCTCTTTTTTTCTGTATCGTATATTGTGTCAAGTATACCTGACAGACCGCTCCAGCTGCTCCATTTTTCCATTAAGTCCGCACGAACATCCATGAGCTTTGCCTTAAAGACAGCTTCATATGTCTTATAGTTGTTGTTTTTATCATTATATTTAAATTTAACTATGTATCTATTCCTCTTGGAAGCTCCCGAAGGGGACGATGCAAGTGTTATTTTATTGCCGTTGAACGTGCTGGTGTAGTTTCTTACGGTATATTGTTTATTCTGACATGGATCTCCTACAAAGCTGCCAAACCATATTGGCTCAGAGAGAAAGAATGCTTTCCCTACACACCAGGGGTCGGTATTTTGGTAATATGTCCTCTCCTCCGGGGTAGGAGGCCTCAAATATCTCATTCTGATGATGAATCTGGGGTGGTCCTTCCCGTCAGAGATGTTTCTGTCGTAATATTCAAGTATGGTGTACAAAATCCTGCGCCTGTCCGTAAAGAATGTGGGTTTATCTGAATCATATTTAGAATAGGGTACGTTAAATATATCATTCTGCATATATCGCGGGTCATAGTATCCGGCTAGGCCAAACTCAGGGTTTTGATATTCTTTCTCCATGCCGTATGGACCGGATACATTGACCGGAGAGTGACCATACTCTGTGCCGTCGGCAATAAGACGGATGGGAAAACATCTTTTTTGTTTGTCATACTGCAGAATTTGGCCATAATCCTTAAAAGCCCCGTTATTCGTGGTCCCCCTTCCGTTTATGAGTACTCCGTACCCAGAGCTGTCAATAACTTGTGCATCAACTATCAGTGAGTAATTTGTTATAGTTGTATACGAAGCTTCGTCGTTGCCCGAGCCGATCTGCATAAGCAGCCTTTCTGCATCCATGAGATCAAGCCGCACTGCGGCACTTATTGAGCTCCCCAGATCGTTGTTTGAATTATTGATGCTCAGAACGCGCTCACCGTTTTCGTGAGAGACGGAGATGTTTATTTTATCCGGCGTTACCTGTTCATAGAAGTTCCCATTACCGGCTGTGCCGTTCAAAAGGTGGTCGGTCCATTCGGTCCAAAGTTCTCCCCCTATGCTTCCGCCCGTCTTAGGAGCAACTACCAGCACATAAGGGCTCCATACCGGTTCTCCTGTTCCGGATCTGCTGCCGTCTGCGGTATCTGCTCTAGGTGTGACACGGCAGCGGATGACGCCGTAGCTGCCCCACTCAATATAGTTACCGCCGGACTTGACATAAAATGGGCCTGATGTATCTATATCATGGCTGTGGATAGCCTCCCCATTTCCCCTGACCAATTGCCAGTAATGTTTGTCTCTGTTGCTGTCCGTTGGAACAGCGTCCGTGATATTTGTGCCTGCGCTTACTCCGGTCGAAATGTACCATTCGACCACAGAGCGGTCAATTATCTTTGACCCTGTTTCCGGATCTGTTTTTGGCATCAGGTCATAACTTACCGTAATGTCGGGATCTACGTCTGCGGTATCTTTTGATACCTCTTTAACAACGGCAGTTGTGCCGTATTTGTAAAGTTTCAGGTTATTGATCATGCAATTGAGAGGGAGCATGTCTTTTGCCGTGAACCTGAGCACGTTCCCGGTATATATGCCTGGAGAGTCACCGCTGCCGGATTTCGTAGGTTTGTTGAACAGTCCTTTTTTAATTGATAGGTCAAGTTTTGCGTCCGGGTAAGACGGGTTAACTGCGCTTACCTGGAAAGAGAGCAGATAATTCTCAGGATCGTCATCAGAGGCAGCGGGTATCGAAAATTTTATGGAGTTGATGCATTCGGAACCCTCAAGCACATTGTCCCCCGATGCATCCCTATGTACTACCGAATTGTCCTGCAGAAAGAGGTAGTGTGTGTTATATGGTATCGAAGACGGGACCGGGATCTCGTCTGTGTCTGTGTATTGAAGTATCTTTATATCTCTTGTCACGCTCAGTATCGGCGATATCCTCCTGCTGAAAGAGTCAAGAGTGAAGCGGACACCGCTTACCAGACGTCCGTTGGCCTCTGCTTTGACGAATAGATCCACGGCTGACATTGCCGCAAAAATAATGGTTCCGGTGACAAGAAGCATTATCAGCAAGGTAATAAGGAGTTCTATGAGTGACATGGCCGGGCGGTGTCTCACGGCAAACTGTCCTTCCTTTGTATCACGTAAAAGGAACTGCCTTTTTTACCCTCTGCCGAGTAACGATAGAGGGAGTATTCTAAATTGCCGCCGCCGATGGACATAGTACCTGATGCCAGTAATACTCCGGACGGTGACCCTTCATGTATAAGCGCTCGTTTCAGGAGATCCGTTTCGACGGAGTTTATCGTGTTCTGTCTGGATTTCACTGAAATACCGGAGTTTGTTATAAGCTTCACGCTTATGCCGAGGGTAGATACGACAGCAGCGATCGCTATTGTGAAGATGAATATTGCTATAAGCATTTCAATAAGAAATGCACCGCGCCGTCTCATTCTATTCCGCCCCACGATAGAACCTTTTTATTTAAAGTGTCGAAGTCAGCTGTTACAGTCGAAGACAGAGTATCTGCCCCTGAGGCTTTTGATGTGATCAGAACGCGGCTGTTGACATCGCCGGTGATGCTTATTTCGACTGAAGCGCTCAGGCCGTAATCGTAATCGGTGATGTCTGCTTTGCCTGTTTTATCGGCGGGATCAGTTCCAAAACAACTCTTATCGGCGCTGAGCGCCTCAATGACTGCATTCGCGGAAGAGCAGGCCAGATAGTCAAGCCGGACCTTTTTGTCGTGCAGCGTCTGCCATTCTTCAACGCGCATCGTCCGTGCAGATATTGTGAACGCAACCGCACAGAGCAGGGTCAGGAGCATAAAACCTGCCAATACTATTGCGATGAGTGCCGCACCGGAGTGACGGTCCTCCGTCGGCTGCATTGGGATCATTCAAATACCACCTCATATCTTCGCAAGTATAATCTTTGGGAACAATTGGTACAACATGACTTAACTCAGGCCTGCCATTTTTTTGTCCAGTTGCCGTATATTGAAGAACAAACAGTCTGCAGAAAGATATTCAAGCGTATGTATGATATACACTTTGTATTTAGTTGCAATTGAAACCATTATACAATATACTGTTATGCCAGTAAATAAACTATGGTGTCGATATTTTCCCTCCGGATATTTTTCTCCGGAATTATATATACGTCTAATAGACGGCAGGTGGGGTCCTTGGATTTCCGTTATAAGGCTAAAGCTTCAAATGGCAAAACCATCAGCGGCACACAGGCGGCGAATAATGAAGCAGAACTCATAGCCTGGATGCGCGATAAGGGCTGGGTCCCAATAGATATATCAAGGACATATGAGGTTGCGTTACAGATCGGTGAATCTGTAATTGGAAAGAAGGATATCGATCTGCACGTTCCATCCTTTTTTTCGCCGCGTATCAAGCTCCGTGACAAGGCGGTTTTTTTCAGACAGCTCGCTACAATGATATCTGCCGGGATCCCGATATCCGCCTCTTTGGAGATACTCACGGAACAGACATCCAACAAGAGGTTCAGGCACATTATTTCCAGAATATATTTCAGGGTCAGTTCAGGGGCAACTTTTGGCGCCGCCATCGCAGAACATCCGAAGTGTTTTGACCCACTGGTAACAGCTTTAGTAAGAGCAGGCGAGGAATCAGGCACATTGGACGAAAGTCTTTTGAAACTGGCCGGGTTTCTTGAGGATCAGGATGTTCTGCGCAAAAAGATAATATCGGCCCTTACGTATCCGTCTGTTGTAATGGCTATCGCGCTGATAGTTCTGGGTGTGATGGTCGTTGTTGTCATACCTCAATTTCAAAGGGCCTTTCAGAACCTTAACGTAAAGATGCCTATACTGACACAGTGGACTTTTGCGCTCGGGACCTGGGCCAGGGGCAACTGGTATTATATACCTGCGGCGATCGCTGCTTTTGCTGTCGCCGTATATGTACTGAGAAAATCAAAGTCGCTTGAGCTTATAATCGACGCCGCTATTTTAAAGGTGCCGGTCTTTGGGGACATAATATTCAAAGCGTCTGTCTCTCGCTCATTCCGGACTATGTCATCGTTGCTCCGCTCCGGTATCCCGGTCCTTCAGTCTCTTGAAATGGCAGGGAATGTCGCCTTAAACAGCAAGATCAGAAATGCATTCGTACAGATGAGAGATACAGCCGTTACAGGGGCATCGATGAACTCCATTATGAGGGAGAAAAAACTTTTTCCTCCGATGATCTCGCATATGATAGCTGTCGGGGAAGAGACCGGCCGCACAGATGAAATGTTCGATAAGATAGCAGATTGGTATGAGTCGGAGCTATCTGAAAAAATAAAGCGCCTAAGCTCGATACTGGAACCTGTAATGGTTGTTTTCGTTGGGATCATCGTAGGTTTTATGGTGCTTGCGATATTCCTTCCGATCATTTCTGCAATACAGGCGTTCATGTGATTTCCCCTTATTGTAAAACAAAAAAAAATAAAAGCTATTATATGGATCATTTTTTTGTTTAACCCAAAATAACTATTAATCTCTGGACATTTTATAATGAGATGTGCTAGAATGGAACAGTATCTGATAGTTTTTATAGTGGCATGGTATGTTCTCATCTGTATTTTATCCGGAAAGATTCTTGGGGGTGAGAAAGAAGAAAGAGAGATCTATTGACCGATAATTTAAGGGGGAATTCGGAGGCGTCCGGATTTGTGCAGGGTGGGGCACGCGCAGGATCTTAGTGGAGATTCCGATGTTAAATTCAGGGAGGAAAATGTAAATGGAAAAAATAATCAGGAAATATCGTAAGGCAAAGGGTTTCACTCTCGTTGAGCTTCTGATAGTAGTCATCATCATCGGTATCCTGGCCGGGATGATGATGCTCTCTTCCGGCGCGGCAACGGACAAGGCAGAGGCGACAAAGATCGTATCCGATATGCGCAATGTCAAATCAGGCGCTCTTATGTGCTATGCCGATACCGGCGCTTGGCCGACGGCGATTGAGAGTATTGACAAATATCTTGACGTAAAAGTATCCGGTACTAATACATCGTTCGCTCTCAAGAGTGATAGTGGTCCTATCTTTGTGGCGTATGACGGCACTAAGGGTGCTAAAAAAATCGCGACGGCAAACAATGGAGTGGCAGAAAAGCTGAAATCGATGGCGGCAGATGCCGGCCTTTATGCAAATGGAACATCGGACGACCTCACAAAAGCACCTAATTACGATGGCGAGCCAA
>JAJFTP010000084.1 GCA_021372895.1 Synergistaceae bacterium | reverse complement strand
TCCATAATAGAGACGGCGAAGGAAAACGGGCTCAAGCCCTTTGAATATCTCAAGTACATCTTTGAGACCATGCCCAACATTACAAAAGAAAACTATCATACGCTGCTGCCGTGGAGCAAAGATCTGCCGGACAGTTTACGTCTGGGACACAATAACGACATAGCCCCTGCGCAGTAAGCTTCTGAACCTCAGTCCCGTGTATTGTCTTTAGTGCAAGACAATAACATCCCGAACCCTTGGATGATTCCAGGTCCGGGATATTTGACGCTTACAAACGTTCTAACATCATAAAAATTTTTGCACATCCATTTTCGTGCAAGCTCAACCTTGTCTTTTGAGGCGCCTTTATCGTTTTTCCCCTTCAAAACAAAACCGCCTGCCGTTTCTTCATGCGCTCTAGATATATGACGGTTAAGATTACTAGCATGTTCAATGAAAATAGCATTAGGCATTTCATTATTATGTACAAGCTGGATATAATTTCTTATTCTCCGTTTTACTGCAACATCGGAAACAAGTCCATGCATATCCTGTGGATCTATACGAGGCAAATTCCCCGCATCTGGATCTCCGTTTGGATTTCCGTTTATGCAATCAAAAAGAAATACAAATTCATACCTATTTTGGATAATATTATTCATCTACATTTCCTCCTTTTATCAATTATAAGCATCAACCACGCTTCTTAAGTTTCACTTATACCGTAGCTTCTATAATGGACTC
The DNA here is from genome assembly GCA_021372895.1 of Synergistaceae bacterium. Lineage (NCBI taxonomy): Bacteria > Thermotogati > Synergistota > Synergistia > Synergistales > Synergistaceae > Synergistaceae bacterium. Next base: position 9,510 of record JAJFTP010000084.1, on the reverse strand, counting down.
CTGTTCAATAGGTTCCTGTTCCCCAACTTCTTTTCTCGTCCTCAATTCTGCCATTTGTTGATAATAGCCAAGAGCAAAGAGGCTTTGTTCTTCAAGTGTGAGAGTAACGGGGATACTGTCGCCCATTCTTGTGAAGATCTCTGATATCCGCTGTTCATACCAAAAACCACCATTATTTTTCAATTTGCTAATATGGAACTGCGAAAGAGTAGTTAAACGTCCTATAACCAAGGCAGGAGTCACAGAAGCAGAAGCATAATACTTCTGAACCACTCCCGCCCCCACATCTCCAAGGGCTCTATACTGTAACGAAGCAAAATATGCCATTAATCTGCCGCATTGATAAGCTGGACTAGGATGTTCCGGATTTACAAATTTTTTAATGTTCTCTGCCATTTCATTACCTCCTTCTTCACTTCTATAATGTCTTAACAAATAAGCTTTTAGCACTCCAATTCCTGCATGAAGGACAGGTTCATCTTTACTGAGCGCGGTACGTATTCTAGAAAGCGCCATCCCAATAACAGGCCTTGGTAATTGACATCCTGTAATAGCACTTCTCCAAAGCGCAACCACTAATGGAGGCGGAACATCTTTGATATCTCTTACTAAACTTCCTAAAACTGCATAAAATTTAGGCGCCGGAGCCAGCGCGTTTCCTCCGTTTCTATTTACTATCGCCATATCTTCAAACCAACTATAAATATTTTGAGTCAAACTCTCGATTTTACCTTCAATCCAACTCCGGATCATTATTCTTCCGCCTGTTGCAGATAATGCAAGACAGTAATATTGGTTATTACCCAAATTCACAATTTCTCCATTTTTTATACTATCAAGCATTTTTTTCATCTGTTGCAGAGCTTGTAATGTGCTACCTTCAATATCTCCTGACACTAGTATATCTAATGGATCTTCGCTGTTTTCTGGCAGCATATATTTATACCAGTGAACAACCTTTGTATTAATAAATGTCGCAGAATGCTTTTTTATTAAATCATCAAGAGCCGCACGATACTTCACAGCACTTGATTCTGATATTGGAGCATTTTCTCCCTGATCAAAACCATAGGAACAAAATGCTTCCTTGTCAAAACCAACCAACGTTGTACCAGAAGATAGGCCTCCAACATCACTAAGACCTGAAACTTTTGGATGCGTTGAGACAGGCTCTATAATGTTTCCGCTTATGAAACACCTTTTCTTTTTTTTAGAATTAGGAACTATTGTATCCTTGTTTCTGTTTGAAACAGACTGTGCGGCTCTGAACGATTCCCACCACTGATGCCAATCAGATGACTCAAGAGGAAATTCTTCGCCAATCCTAAAAGTGACATTATCCGTTGGTTTTACTTTCTTGTCTTTTAGTTTTGCACATATATCTTCCAGTACATTTTTATCATTAAGCGCATTTAAAACCACCCCGAGTATTGGCATGGCTTCTCTTGCCAATGAAATAAGTTTAGTAAAAGTTTTATGCTTCGCCACAATTTTTTCTAACTCTTTTTTCTCCGCTTTCGTATAACATGCAACAACTTCAGCCGTATCGACAAGAAAGTGACGATATCCCCAACTAACAATTTCAGCTGGAGAAAAATCAGGACATTTCGGAAAGAGCTTCCCTCTGTTTTTTTTATCGCTTGTATTGCCAAGCTCAAGCACATTCTGAAAGTCCCCATTTGTCGAGAACTGTAGGGCCCATTTAACTTCTTTTGGCCTGAACCCAGGATTCGTAACGCCTATGTAGCTATCGGCATATTCAACTAATTTGTCAAGCATCCTTTAAGACCTCCTTGCTCTCATATTCCGGCACAAGGAGAACTCCATTTTTAACATTTGCATTAAATATACTCACTGAAGGCGTTGAGTAAGCATCCCCTTGAGAAGAGAGGTTAAAGACATCATATAACATCCAGCCAATGTTAATATCAATATTCATTGGAGCGGCTAATGGTTGCTTTGGCTCAAGGAGTTCAAAATATGCAGGAAATTCTCTACAGCCCAAATAAGGCTGGTAGAAACATTTACCCTTGGATGCCCTCCTGCGGAATTGCTCTTCAAGACCTTTTATTCTTGATTTAAACTCCGGCCAGGGGTAAATCAAAGCATGGATGCGATAATGAACATCCTTCAAAGCCATTGTCTGGCGTTGGGTCCTGCCTTTTGTATCAACACCACTTAATATATCTTGAGTAGCATCAGCCAACAATGGTACAGGCTCAGAGTTTCCTTTTATCCAAGAATTAATTTCCGAAACTAAGGCTTTGTTCTTGACTTCATTTCTGCGAAGCGCGATATATTGCGGCATGCTTAAAACTTCAATTTTTGTTATCCGCCAAATAAATTCATGCGGCTTACTATATATTGCATCAAAAATTCCTCTTGCCGCAGATGGCGTAATAACAGGATAGCTAAAACGCTCAACCTTCAATTCTGGTCGGCTAAAACAAGCAAAATCTCCCCAAATCTCAAGTATCTGTGATTTTGGTAAAAACACACTGCTTTCCATACGATCCCTCCTTCCCTATGTTGGCAAAGACTCAACCAATATAACAATTATCTTGTAAAGGTATTACTAAACCTATTTTTTCGTCATAATCCTCCTCTCTGAGATATATAAACCATCCTGTTTCCCCCCAACCAGTTATATCTCTATACTTCACAGGCTCAATGTACCCAGCTATATTTGAATCCACAGATGGACGGTATATTCCTATGCTCGTCTTGCGTGCTCTTTTGATCCAGTTGCGACTAAGTCCTTGCATCCGCGCTTCATTAGCTAATACCCTATAATCTTGGATTTTGTACGGAACAAGCAAATTAGAAGTATTATGATTTATAACTTGGTATATTTTTGATGTTTCAGCAAAATCAAGCCCCATAATTGCCTCGTATAGGGGCTTATTCCCATTATCTACATCTGTTATAGAGTATAATTCTTTAAAATAACGCTCAAAAATCTCTGATGATTCAATATCAATATTACCATTATTATTTTTAAGCCAATTTATTAAAATATCAGCACCTTGTCGATAGTCTTTACTTGGATATAATGATCCACCACCAAAACTCTCTTTGTCTGGGATAAAAACCCTAAATGATCCTTCATCAAGCAATCCATTCCTATTACAACGTCCAGCAGCCTGAGCTATTGCGTCAAGTGGAGCAAGAGCTCTAAATACAGATGGAAAGTCTATATCAACTCCTGCTTCTATACATTGCGTTGCAATCAAAATACATGGTTCATGATTTTTTAATTTTGATTTAATATATTTTAAAACTGATTTTCTGTGCTCAACAGTCATATTAGTTGAAAGATGAAAAAGAATATCATTATAATTTTTACCTATAAATTCTTTAAGATATAAAAATATATTTTTTGCATGATTTTTAGTATTAACTATGCAAAGACTTTGAGTATTACATGAGATTATTTCTTTACAAAGTCCTTCTAATGACAGATATTCATCCATAAATGGCCATTTCACCTTAACTCTTTTTTTCCTAGAAAAAAGTCCTAATTCAGAAGAAGCTATTTCCGTAGGAGTCCAACCATTGAAACACCATTTTTTAACATAATGGTGAAGAGTCCCAAATGCAGGTTGCGTAGCGGTTGCAAAAACAACAGAACAACCATAATTTTGAGCAAAATCTGACAACGCCGCCAATGTTGGAATAACAATTTCTTGATTTATTGACTGAACTTCATCAAACAAAATAACACTATCAGCTATATTATGAATTTTACGACATTTAAATGGAGAGTTTGAAAATATAGATTCAAAAAACTGAACATTAGTTGTAATTATAATAGGGGCATCCCAATTTTGTGACAGTAATCTTTGTGCTTCTCTCTTACTTTCATCATCATCTTTATTTTCGATGTCATCAGCAAGGCTATGATCTTCCAAAACAATAGATATTTCATTATTACATTCAATATCTTTAAAAATTTCTCTATATTTATCAGCAGTTTGTTCTATAATATTTAAATAAGGCAATACGATTATAAGTCTCCTTTTATTATATATCAATGCATGTTTTAGTCCAAAATAGAGCATGGATATTGTTTTCCCTGAACCAGTCGGAGCTGAAAGAGTAAAAAGCCCAGGCTCCAAACGTGCCTTTTCATTACATGTATTTAATAAATCTCCGCGTAATATGCGCATTTCTTCAGACATTTTACTATATTTAAATCCAAAAATATATTTATTTAGAATTTCTAGCAATTGCGATGGATTCAATTTACGCCCATCTGATCTATATATTCTTTCTCCTTTAATATCTCTATTAAAATGAGCTTCAGTCTCTATAAAATCTGAATCAGTAAGGGAAGAGAAAATCATTCTAACTTTATTCATAAGACATATTTTATAATTCATTATTTTAGGGTAATCAAAATTTTCATTATTATATTCTAGCAATGGTATATCATCTTCCGACATACACTTTATTAAAATATCAAGTGAATCTTCAGATAAGCGAAGGGATTGCGGCATAACGTCTTTATAAGATTTTAAATCAATTGGTAAATAATTTTTACTTAAAATTCCAAGACCAACATGATGACCCTGTATAGACATTACGGCACCAAAAGCCCAAGGGCATTGCTTATGTACATACGATGCGCCCGCGCTCCAATGATCGATTCCTCTTTCAAGACCTTGTAATCTACGTATAAATAGATTCCCATATTTGCCAATATCATGATATAGTCCTGCAATGTATGCTTCATCTCTATAAGTTAATTTTATACATTGCTTTGAACGATTGGCAACTAGTAATAAATGATCCCTTAGTAAATCAAATTTACCATTAATTTTTGAGTGTGCATAATAATTAGTCAATATAATAACCATCTTTCCAAGTTTTTTTCAAAATTCTCACACGTGTCCAAGATAAATTTTTACAAAGGTCGATTCAAGTAACTATATCAAGAAAAATCCAGCTCTTATGCCGCATTGGCAACCTGATTCCACATTTGTACAAAATACTACAAAAAAACCTTGCTGCAACCGGATCCGTTTTTTTGTTTTTGTATATTTTGGACAACAGTGCAAAATTCTATATAAACTTAACTGCAGCCCAAGACAGCAAGAAATCTGAAAACAGGATCCAGTAATAGCCAATGCCTTTAGAGGAGAATTTGAGCAATTTTGAATTAGGTATAAATGTAACTTATGTGCTGATTGCTGTTGCTATGGCTGCTCAGAATGGTCCGCGTAAAAATCTGTTTCGGTCAGCAGTAAAAAAATATCTCAGTGTATCTTTAATTTACGCGATATTAAATGCATACAACATTTGCGGCATTAATTCTTTGAAGGATTCATCTCTGGCTCCATTTGAGAAAAGGACACGCATGATTTATTGATATAGTTATAGTGCTACAGACATAATAAGTCAATATTTTGTTCCTGATGTATGAGAGAGAAAACAGCATGGATATCATCTAGAAATCATAGAAACGGACATGGGATTCAATCATGCTCCAGCCTTATATTTTTTTATCTGCTCCAATACCCTAAACGGCCGGCGTTCACCATAAGATGACTGCCGGCTGCTGTGTTTGCTTTATTGGTTTTGTTGTTTTTAGGAGAGATCTACCATATACCTATGAACTTTTGGACAATGAGTGAGACTACGGCCACGGCGGCCCAGCAGCAAACTCCGAGGAAGAGGGGCTTCAGGCCGTTTGTGAGGAGTTTTTTTATGTTGGTGTTGAGCCCGATTGCCGTCATTGCCATGACGATCATGAATTTGCCGGCTGTGACAAGCGGGGCGGAGACTGCGGGAATGCTCCAGAAGGTGTTGATTACCGCGGCCGCGACAAAACCTATGACAAACCAGGGGAAAACCTTTATAAAGCTGAATTGGCCTCTATGTTCGCCTGACCGGTCTTTCTGCGCTTTCCACGCCGTACAGACAGCCAGTACAAGCGTGACAGGCACTATCATCAGTGTCCTTGTCAGCTTGACTATTGTCGCAAATCCGAGCGCGGTGTTGTTGCCTGCCGCATTGCTCCATGCGGTTCCGGCCGCCACTACGGACGAGGTGTCGTTAATAGCCGTTCCTGCCCACATTCCAAACCCCGTATCGCTCATTCCCAGGTAAGCCCCTAATGCCGGAAAGATAAATACGGCAATGATGTTGAAGAGGAATATTGTCGATATTGCATGGGCCACATCTTCGTCCTTCGCTCCTATTACAGGCGCGGCTGCGGCAATGGCTGATCCACCGCAGATCGATGTCCCTATCCCTATCAAAGCCGTCGTCTTCCCCTCAAGCTTCAGGGCCCTGCCGACAAAATACGCTGTAAGGAATGAGGCTGTAAGGGTAAAGGCTATCACATACAGGGACTGGCCGCCGACCTTTATGACATGGAATAGGTCCATCCCGAATCCAAGCAGGATGATCGAGTACTGCAGTATCTTCTTTGATGTGTATTTGACTCCGTCATCGAGCCTGAATAGTTCTGCCGGGCTATTGTTGCCGGTGCGGCGTCTTTCTGTCCGCAGCAGCGCAGGGAAGGCCATTATGAGAAGCATGCCTGCCAGGATCCCGAAGACAGGACTTCCTACAACTGGGAAAGCCTTTCCCAGGAACCATGCGGGAAGTGAGATAAGCACGCAAAGAAGCATCCCCGGTGTGATTTTTCTGATTTGGATCATAAAAACATCCTCTCTGTATTGCCTCTGTTTTTCGCATTGATGCCCCTATTCTATTGAGTAATTGCGATATTGTAAAATACTATTGTGCGATATGCAGATCAGGTTTTTACCTATCTTGTCTTGGACACGCGCTGTAACATTTATTCCGGCCATTTTGCCTCTTGTTAAGAGAATATTGTGATCATCAAGCGATAAACATAGCCCTTCAAAAGAGGGGGGGCATATGCCCCCCCTCTTCTTACCAGTACCTTTTAATTCTGATTTAAATGAAATGCCTTCTAGCGGCGCTTGCGAAGAAACATAGGAACGATCAGCAGAAGGGCGAGCGGGTAAACCCCTGCCGCCGAACAGCCGCTACTGCCGCCGTGATGCTCTTCGGAGAGCTTCCAGACCTGGCCCCCGTAGAACGGGTTGGCCGTCCCTATATAGATAGCGTCGCCAGTTGCCTTTACGGTGCGTCCTCCATAGTTGAACTTGTCTCCGAAACCATTGACGGTTACCGCTGAGAAATTCACCCCGTCAGATGTGCTATAGAGGTCGAAGCCCGAAGGATTAGTGTTGTATTCCCTTATGGCATTGACTATCTGGTCTATCGCTTCCTTCTCTGCATCTGTGGTCACAAAATTTCTCAGATAATCCAGAATAACACCTGCATCAAAGGTGGTTACATAGAGTTTCCCGTTGTATACCCCCATGCGCCACGCATATTGGTTCATCGAAAGATCTCTTAGCGACATACCGGCTGGTATTCCACCCATATCGGCCGGCGGGTTGAAGAACCCTGCCCCGTAGTTGCCTTTACGTTCTGTGAATTCTCCGTGTGAATCCTGCGTATTGCCGATTATCATCTCCCAATTGTCATTTTTGTCAAACCGGTAGACCTGGCATGGGGTAAGAGAGGAAGTCAGCGCGGTCAGATCTCCGCTTGTAACCATAGAAAGAGGAGAAATAACGTCAGCAAATGTGCCGACATACACGTAGTCCTTGCCGCCGACCGAGTAGAGGAAAGGAGTCGCTGTAACGTTGCTATTGTTCCCCGCTCCATAGAGATATCTGGCTCCTTTTGATTTATCACCTACCACCATTTCCCAAAGCCAGCCGTAGTCATTACGGCCCGGCGTTCCTTCCCCAACAGGTTTGCCTTTGAAGACCATGAAACCGTCATCAGTTGCTCCTGTGTAGTTACTGCCAACGAAGGCATAGAGCCAGCCGTTGAAGGAGATCATGTCCCAGATGCCGCCATAATTTGTCGCTATCGGGGTCATCCTGGCTCCCGGAAAGTCTCTTTTATCCGCGACAGGCGCCCACGATCCATTCTCGTCAGGGGTCTCGCTTTCCAGGACCTGCAAATCAGCGCTGGCCTCGTTGTCATTTACCGTCAGGACACCCAGGTACAGTTTTTTGTTATATACCGTAATGGGACGCAGGCTTGAGGCCGAGCCGGGCGCTGTCTGGAAAACAACTTGCGGTTCGTCTACTTCAGGATCAAAGTCAGGACCGATCTTTAATAGCCGCGTCATCACTCCCATACTTCCGAAATAGAGGGATGGCCTATCCTCCCCAGGTGCGGCATAGGATACCACGCCCCTGTAACCAAGATCTTCAGGCCAGTCTGTATTTAACATCCCGGAGGTGTAGATCGTTTCCCAGTCACCATCTCCGCCCAGCTTCTTCCTGAAGATCCTTGCTCTTAAGTCTCCCGACTCGGGAGCGGCAACGTCTCCGCTGAAAACCTCCTCAATATCGATACTGATCCCCGACTGGGTTGGAATGAGATAGAGAAGGTCGCGGTTTGAGCCAACATATAGATACTCTTCTCCCGCGCTGTTCTTCATGGTCTCCATTGTCCACGCATAGCTGTTGTGACGGTCTCCGCCAGGCGTGAGCCCGTCAGCCTGGCCCTGGACCGCTCCTGCGTTGCTGAAACGCTCTGCGGGCAGAAGAGCTGCCCATGCCGCCAAACACATAAAACTGAGCAACAGTGATGCTATTATTAAGTATCGGATGCTTTTTACTGATTTGCCGTGTTTGCTTTCCATATTGTGCGCCTCCCTAGTTTTTTAAACGATAGGCCGATGTTATCAATAATCACTCTGTCCAAGCTCAGTTTGACAAATCAAGTGCAAGTGGAAATTTGGAGATGCGGCAGAATACCTCTGAACAGACTAAATAGACAAGAACACACCGATGTCCCTTCCTGCGAACGCCGGATCAGGCAAATAAAAAACCGGTAAAAACCAATGTTATTTTTTGTAACCTCCCCTTCCCATGTGTTGACCAATTCTATCTACTTTATTTTTTTATGACCTTATGATCATTATCTGCCGTTTAATTGTTATTTGTCAATAGTTATATAAAAAAACTTATAAAAATTCGTTTTGTTTTTTAGATGAACTTTTTTAAAACAAACTGCTGCCGTCCAAAATATAAAAAACAGCCCAATCTTCGCCATTAGGGACATATCCGGCAAAAATCAGGCTGCAGGGGTCAAGGAGGTATTTGCTGCTTGGGTAGTTTGGAGATAAGGCCGACTTAAGATGTTTTTATCGGCGAACGGCTCTCCTGCCGGGGAAACCTACCATCTTGGGTTGGGATCAAGGTTCATCGGGGAGACATCCTTGCCCGGGCGGTAGATGAGGACCGAGCAGGGGGCATAGCGCGCGACCTTGGAGGCAGTGCTGCCGACAAGGATATGTTCAATATTGCTGTAGCTCTCGGTAGCTGTCAACCGTACATGTCGCTTCAGCAATTGATCACTACGCTGCGTTTGTTGCTTTTTCCTCCGTTGTTGTTTTGCACTTCGGAGGGTTAAGAAATACTACTTCTTTTATTGCCCAATTTC
>JAJFTP010000083.1 GCA_021372895.1 Synergistaceae bacterium | reverse complement strand
CGAAAAATTAGATTTCATCAAACTAACAAGGTCAGGAAACGGCGAAAGCATTGAAATAGAGGCAGGAGCCGGAGTATCTGTGAAAAAACTTCTTGCTCTCACAATTGAAGAACGACTCGGTGGCCTGGAATTTTTGACCGGCATCCCGGGTACACTGGGTGGAGCTTTGTGGGGCAATGCCGGCGCGGGCGGATGCGGATTCAGCGGTCTTATCAAAGAGGTTTCTGCTGTTGACTGGAATGCGCGCACGATCAGGCTTGGCGAAGATCTGTTTGAATGGGGATATCGCTCATGTCCTGTAGACGAAAGTATCGTAGCGCTTATAACCTCATGTGTGATCTCATTAAAAACCACGCCGAAGGAAATGATCTTTAAGAATATCAAAAGGTTTGCCGGAATGAAAAAGGGCCAGCCGCTGGGAAGAAAGACAGCCGGCTGCGTGTTCAAAAACCCTCCGGGAATGTCTGCAGGCCGCCTGCTTGATGAATGTGGCTGCAAAGGTATGAGGATAGGCGGTGCCGTGGTTTCGGGTTCTCATGCTAACTTTATTGAAAACGACGGGGATGCTTCATCCCGGGACATATATAAACTTTGTGAGCTTTGCAGGGAGATGGTCCTGAAGCTGCATGGGGTAGGTCTGGAATATGAAATTAAATTCCTGGGCAATTTCAAGAAGGACTAAAAAGAGGCTGAAAGTCCTTTTGCTTGTCATATCCTTAGCTGGAGGTATGCTTGCAGCTGCGGAGTCAAGGTATGCTATTTTCAGGCTTTATGGGATCGATATAGATCCGGTCGGGATCCTCTCCGAACAGGTCGTCTGGGGTACTGTAAAACCGCACCATGAAAAGCTCTGGATCCTGCTGTGGCTCTCTAAGGAAGAATACTGCGATAATATCGAAGCCTATTACCCTGTTAACCTCAGGATGGAACTCTCAGGATGGGGGAAATTCAGACTTGAGATACTGCCTCTTGAGCCTGCGTTCAGAATGTACTGGGGTGGCAAATTCTGGTATGTTGCAGCTGATGGGAGGACATGGCTGAGTTTGCTCAGGGTAAACACATTCATAAGGTCTGAAAAGGCAGATGCTCTCCCGCTGCTATCCTGGAGCACCGACAGAGCGACCCCGCTGGATCTTTCCGGGGATCATGGAAACGTTTTTTTCTCCAGTATGCCTATAGATAAAGTATTACTTTGGTACGACAACCTCAAAGCGCTGGGGTGGTCAGAAAAGGTAAAATTCATCCAGGCCGGGTTCAGAGAGGGCAAAGAGGTTGTAAATCTGATCTTTTATGGTCAGGAAAGGAACAACGGGGCGAACATAATGTTTCTGGACGATCCAAAGGAATGGCAGACAGCCGGACTGGCTATCAAAAAAATATATCCTGATATTTCTAAAATTTCATCCAATGTCTTTATAGACACTACATACAAAGGTAAAATTCTTGTGAAAAATAAGGTACAATAAGAGTCGAAAATGTTTCTCATCAAGAAGAGAGGGGGCTATTTGATTGTTTAAGAAAGCCTCAGGTTATTCATCGGATCGTGAGCCCGAACTCCTTGCAGGACTTGACCTTGGTACCAGCAAGGTCACAGTTGTTGTTGCTGAAAGAGAGCATGGGAGTGAGGAAGCTCAGATCATCGGTGTCGGACAGGCTCCGTCAAATGGTATAAGGAAGGGACTGATCGTTAATCTTGACCAGGCTGTCCGCTCTGTAAGACAGGCCGTGAGCGATGCACAGAATATGGTCGGTCAGGATATTACTGAAGTTACTGTGGCTTTTGGCGGAGGTGAAGTGACCAGCATTCGCACAAAAGGTATGGTCTCCCTTGGCCGTACTCCACGTCCTGTTATGCAGCTCGACATTGAAAGAGTTATTGAAGCTGCTCAGGCCGATGTCGCAGTACCGGCGAACCAAAGTATACTGCACACGATCCCGGTCGAGTATTCACTCGATGGGAATGTAGGTATAGATGACCCCTTGGGTATGACGGCTATCAGGCTGGACATCCAGCTGCAGTCAGTGATAGTTCCGACATCAACGATCCAGAACGTTTTGAACTGCGTAGATAAGGCAGGACTTGATGTTTCGGGACTTGTGCTCAAGCCTCTTGCAGCGGCACTGGGAGTAATATCCCCGGAAGAGGCCCTTGCAGGTGCTGTCGTTATCGATATAGGCGGCGGTACAACAGGAGTTGCTGTTTTCTCTGACGGCAGGCCCAAGCATCTTGGCCTGATATCAGTGGGAGGCGACCACATAACCAACGACATAGGAAGCGTCCTTAAACTGCCGCTGAACAAATCTGAAGAACTGAAAAGGGAAATATCTGTC
>JAJFTP010000082.1 GCA_021372895.1 Synergistaceae bacterium | reverse complement strand
AGACTGCTCAGCACCGCACTGTAGAGGGTCGCCTGTTCGCGGCTCAGGGGACAGAAGACCTCAGACTCTATTTTATCCGGCAGGTCGCTTATAATAGCCTTGTCTGTCTTCAGACGGCGCAGTATGAACGGTCCGGTGATGCGCTTTATTCTGTCCATCGCACTCTGTTCGCCGGCCTGGATAGGGCGCAGGAATTCGCGTATGAACTTTGTCCTGTTGGGCAGAAGACCGGGCAGCAAAAATTCCATTATAGACCACATGTCGCCGACATGATTCTCCACAGGGGTGCCTGTGAGCGCGATGCGCCAGTCTGCCTGCAGAGATCGCGCTGCCCTTGCCTGTCTTGTCTCGGGGTTTTTTATGTTCTGCGCCTCGTCGAGGATTATCCCTGCCCATGATGTCTTTGCAAAAACTGCGTTGTCCTTCTGCAGGAGGGCGTATGAAGAAAGAACGATGGCATTATTCTTCGCGGCATCAATAAATTTTTCTCCCTTAAGCCGCTTCGTCCCGTGGTGTATCATGACCTGCGTTCCCGGGACGAACCGCTCTGTTTCCCGCCGCCAGTTTTCAATTACAGAGGTCGGGCAGATGAGCAGAACAGGACGGTTCTCTCCCTCAAGCCTGAGAAGTTTCAGAAGCGCAAGGGTCTGGATCGTCTTCCCAAGTCCCATATCATCGGCCAGGCAACCGCCCAGTCCAAGCTTCGTGAGCCAGGCGAGCCATGAAAGGCCCTTGATTTGATATGGTCTCAGAGTCCCGGCAAAACCTTCCGGCTGTGCCATCTCTTTTATCTTATCAGTTCCCGTCAGCATGGCTTTGATCGAATCAAGCCACTTTGAACCGGTTATGCCGGACAGAGGGATATCTCCGTAGTTTTCGCTGACAGAGGCCAGAAGAGTCTCACGACGGTCGATCTTCTTCGGAAGTTTTTTCATTCCTGCGATGATATTTTCAATCTCTTCCCGATATAGGAGCACCCACTTGCCGCGGATGTTCACAAGCGGGGTCTTGAGCTCGGTGAGGAGTTTGAGTTCATCCCCGGTAAGAACATCTCCCTCAAGTGATATGGACCAATCTACATCAAGCAGGTCGCCGAGTTTTATACCGCCATCTGAAGAGAAGCCGGGCGCGTCCTTCACGCTGCCTTTGATTGAGAGCCTGGGCCGGTCTGACTGAGACGCACCCCAGGATGACGGGAATTGTATCTGTATTCCCTGGTCCAGTATGCCGGGCACATGGTCATGTAGAAATTCAAACAGCTCGTCGGGCTCAAGCCGGCATCCGACCGGGCAGGGACTGTCGAGGCTTTTTGCTATCGCAGGGACATTTGAGGCCAGATGGCCTAGCACCTGAAGCATATAACGCCTTGGGTTTGTACCTATGTAGTCAAACCACCGCCGTTCAGTTGCCTCCGGGCTCCAGACCCGTGATGCAGGGATCACGAGGCTAGGGTCTCTCACGGATTGAATGTGCCACGATAAGCCCCAGCTTTTATCCGCTTCATCGCCATTATCTGAAGGGGCGGGTTCTTCAAGGCGCATGAAAAGCCGCCAAGGCTGAGAAGTAACGGTTTTAAGCGAATCGGCCCATGCGCGTATCTGAGGATAGAGCGACTCCATATCATCTTTCCATTTATCCAGCGGCGCACTTGGCCACGAGAGGGAGCACAGCCATATTTCGTGGGGGTTCTCAGGATCGACCTTTCTTCCTTTTGCGCCGCCTGCCGTCTGTGCCGCTCTTACTATTTCATCCAGCAGGGTTTCAAGTATAGATTCCGCAATCTCCTCCCGATCTGCAAGAATATTGTTCTCTCTTTCAAGGGAAAAGCCGCGCAGTACCGGGGGGGCTGCATGGAGATAAAGATTATATTCATCCTGATATTTTGCCAGGTGAAGCGGTTTCCATACAGAGATATATCCTCTCTCCGTCTGTTTCATATCCGGCAGGAATGTCCCGCGCAGAGCCATCAGCGCCGCATATTCAATAGCTTTTGAGACAAAGCGCATGTCGTCTGCAAAAAGCAGGCCGGGCAAGGAGAGTTTTCCCTCCGTTTTATTCAGCAGGCGCGTGATGGATAGAAGCTCTTCCCATGAGATAGGAAACGCAGAAACTTTGAACAGCCTTAGTTCGGGATCACATGCAATATCCGGGAGCTCGCCTAGAAGCGGGGATGACGGGATCGGTATTTCTCCGCGTGATGGGAGCAAGAGAAATGCGGACAGGCACTCGCCGTCAACGGGATGTCTGCGGGTGCGGATCCCTGTGCGCTTAAGTGCTTCGCGCAGAACATCAGCCCCTGCGTCCCACGGCAGGCACTCTTTAACATGTGTGTCTGTCGAAGTTTCAAGTAACGGAGTTATTTCTTCTGTCTCAAATGAGCGTTCGCCCCAGAGAAAGAACCTGTTTTCAGCATAGGAAGCGTGTATTATCAACATGTCTTGGCATCAGCGCAGCTTTAGTCGAAGCAGCTTCCTCCTATAAATTCCCTTATAATGGATATATTTGGCACGTCGTCTGACGGGATGACCGGTACGTACCGCAGCAGGGACAGAAGTCTCTGTGCCTCGCCGTAGACAGGAGAATCCTCTGAGACGGACTTGAGCATGGGTTGTACATAACCTTTGAGTACGGACAGCTCATACGCCAGGGCTGTGTTGAAGAGGGTGTCAGCGTTCTCCTGGTAAGGGAAAATATGGCGATGTGAACCGCGTACGACAGAAGGCCACTGCAGCAGTGTCGCCTGCGGGGAATATCCCCGTGTGCGGTAGTCCCGTACCATGCGACGGAGCAGGCGTGTGTCGGTTGTGCCGATTCTGTTATGCAGGTCGAGGTTTGTACCTGTCAGGGGGCAGATGAATATGCTATACTTATTCTCCGGCGCGACACTTTCCGAGAGCTTCTCATTCAGTCCGTGGATGCCCTCGATGGTGAGTATCTGCCCGGCATCCAGCTTAAGTTTATAACCCTTTAACCTCTTGCCTGTCATAAAGTCGAATTTCGGTATGTCTACTTCTTTTCCTGCAAGCAGGTCAGCAAGATGCTCGTTGATAAGTGTAATATCAAGTGCCTCGAGCGCATCAAAGTCAGGGTTTCCGTTATTGTCCCTTGGTGTGTGCTCCCTGTCTATAAAATAATTATCGAGCTCAAGAGTTACCGAGTTTATGCCGGCGGTAAGGAGTTGTACCCGAAGCCTGCGCGACGATGTTGTTTTTCCGGAGCTTGAGGGTCCTGCAAGACATAACAGGCGGACCTCGTGGCGTGATTCAATGTAAGCAGAAATATCACTCAGTATCTTGGTATGGAGAGCCTCGCAGACCATTATCAGATCCCTGGATCTGCCATCTGCGACGAGCTTATGGATGGAGTCCATAGTTCCGATTGAAAGATTGTCAAGCCACTTGCCATAATTCTGAAATAGCCTGAAGGTTTTTCCGGAGACCTTAAGATCCATTGTCTTTGTCGGGTCGGCAAGCGTTGGGCCGGAGAGGAAAAGTCCGCCCTTGTATGAATGCAGGCTGAATGTAGGTACTATCGCCGCTGTGTCTGCGATCGTACCGCCGAAGAAGTCGTATATGCCCTCACACCTGTAAAGCACGACAGGGTCGTTGTTTGTCCAGCGCAGGAGCTGTTCTTTATCATGATAACCCTGAGCCGTCATTATAGCGCGGGCCTTGTCGATAGAGACCTCTTCCCTGACGAACGGCACCCCCTCTTTCACCATGCGGTGCATCTCCGTAATGATAATTTCGCGCTGCTCTTCTGAAACCGGGCCGTCCGGAGACTCATAGAAATAAGAATAATTCGTGGACTGGCGGATGTGGAGCCTTATTCCGCAAACCCTTGTCGCTGCAGATGTAAGCATAAAAGAGAGGGTGTAAAAATATACCCCTATGCCTTCAACACTGTCGGTAGTTATAAATTCCAGCTGCGAATCCATGTTTACGCACCATGAAAGCGGGCGTTGCACCCTGTTTACACGACATGCCACGACTCGGTCTTTTTTCGGGAAATTGGTTCTTGCCAATATTTCCCGTGCTGTCAATGGAAAATCACTTCTGATCTCAGAAAAATCCCCGAATGTGATATTTATGCTCATTAAAAGAAAAGGCTCCTTCCATAATAGGACAAAAGACCTGCAAAAATTATTTGCTGTTTTTTAGCAAACTGTGGACAAATAAACCCATTCAGCCATTTTAGCACAAAGAGCCGCATGGGGGAACCGGAAGATCGGTTCGGTAATATATCGCACAGCTCAATGCAAACAGAGGCAAGGCCCCCCGGATCGTTTGCCTTTCCGGGGAGCCTTGGATATGCCCTGCGCGTATAATTTTGTATTAATTTTTTTGTGCTATTTTATTGTCAGTTTTTCGATGATGACTTTCTTGAGCGGACGGTCCTGCGAATCTGTGGGGACTTTGCCTATCTTCTCTACTATATCCATACCCTCGATGACATGCCCGAATATCGCGTGTTTGCCGTCCAGCCACGGGCATGGGACCAGAGTTATGAAGAACTGAGAGCCGCCTGTATTGGGGCCGGAATTCGCCATTGAGAGGATGCCCGGTTTGTCATGCTTAAGTCCTTTGCCGAACTCATCGGGGATCTCATAGCCGGGGCCGCCTGTGCCGTTTCCGCGCGGGCAGCCGCCCTGAATCATGAACCGGTCAATGACACGGTGGAATATGATCCCGTCGTAGAATTTCTTCCCGGCAAGGTCGGTGAAATTTTTTACAGTATTCGGTGCAAGGTCGTTATATAACTCGATCTTGAACGTGCCCATTGTTGTCTCAAAAGTTGCGATCCGGCGTTTTTCCGTAGCCGCCGCAGCGGGTCTTGCGGCTAACATTGTCATGCAGCCCCACAGTGTCATTACTATCGCTATTATTGTTATGATTTTCATCCTGTTTCCTCCAATGTTTTGTTTTGATTTAAACCCTGCATATCCTAACATTTTTTGTCCTCTTTTCAAGTAAACGCAGGCCTGAGCCAAAACCACATGCTACAGGCTTATCTTAACATGGAATTTTTTTATGAATCCTGTCGGCAGGTATGACATCTTGGCTTCACGCAGACCGGGGTCGTTCATATCCTCTTCCCTGTTGACAATTACCAGGCCCGGGTTCTGTTCCAGCATATGAGAGAGAAATTCCTTGTTTATCGCCTGATATGCCGAGTTGTATTCAAGGCTGGCTTTTTCAAAATGTACGACTATCATGTCGTATGCAAGTTCGCCTATAGTATAGGCTACTATGCGTCCGTTGATTTCGATTACACCTCCGCGCAGGTGGGGGATTTCATCCCAGTGCTGCAGTATCCGCTGTATCCCATGGTTCTCCTGGGAGAGTCCGGGGACGTGTCCCGACAGATTTGACTGGCACCATGTGTGCTGGAATTCCATTACAGCAGGTATGATTTCAGGTGTTATCGGCCTGTACACGTAATTGTACATCCGGCAGAACTTGTTAACCCGATTGCGTTTCCTCATGTAACGGTTGCCCGATAGGGTCGCCAGATCACGGATGTTATAAAGGTATTCCCAGTTCCCTCTGTCGTCTTCGACCTCTATGCTGTCCCCGAACTGCTCCTGCCATATCTCCAGCAGACGTTCGGGAACCAGCCAAAACTCGGGATCCCTCCCATAGCGTTCGCTGATGATGGATGCCCAGTTATCGTGGTGCCAGTTGCCTATCGGTGCTAGGTTGTAGAGTGAGGGTATCGTCTGTCGTATCCAGAAGAGCCGCGCACTTTCATCTGCTGCAGCCTGATACCCATAATCGGATGCCCAGCCCCAGAGTATTGGAAAACTGTAGTCAGATGCCCGCTGGTCTGTAAGTTCCCAGTAATTCATGAATAATGACGCGTCTTTAAGTTCTATGTTCTGAAAGTTGAACTGCAAACAAATACCTCCGTTTTGCCCGTTTCTTATAGAATATTAACCTCTTATCGGATAATTTACCATAGCAAAAGGGCGTATATCTGTTACAATTCTTTAAGAGCGGCTAAATGGCAATAATGTCGCTTCAAATAATGTCTGGATGATCGGATCGGGTCTCTTATAAATTGCATATGGAAAGGCTGGTTCTGTATGGTTCAGAATGATGACGATAACGAAAAAACAGTTATATATCCCGAGACCGTTCCTGAGGAGCAAACCGGAATGACTGAGGAAGAAATAGCGTGGGCCTTGAAGAAGGAACCGCGCCCCCCTGTGCCGCGTTTTGTCTTTGTTTTGATCGCGGCGGCGGTCCTGATCGCATTTCTCGCCGGAGGTTTCTGGTATTACAGGAAGAATGTGCTGCCGGAAGAATATTATCAGAATGCCACTCAGCTCTTCAAACAGGGGAAATACACCGAGGCCCTGCCTCTTTATGAAAAAGTCCTCAAACTGCGTCCGGAACGCAAGGGGATATTGTACCAGATAGCCTTCTGCCTTGAAAAAACCGGAAAGATCGATGAGGCGATCGTGCGCTACGAAGAACACCTCAGGATAATGCCGAACGACGGGAGGGCCATGCTGCGCGCCGGTTGGCTCTATACCGAGAGGGGCAATTATGAGAAGGGACTTCCGCTTCTTAAGAAAGCCGCTTTAAAAATGAAGGACCCGAGCGTATGGACACTGCTCGGAAACGCCGCAATGAGGAACGGCAGCAGGGATCTTGCGGTCGAAGCACTGGTCAAACAGACGGAGCTTTTTAAAGAGCCGGAAAAGGTGCTGACATGTTCGAAGATGCTAATGGACCTCAATGCGTGGCAGGAGGCCCTGGCCGGTTATAACCGCTTTATTAAGCTTGCTCCGGATGACAGCCGCGGCATCCACGGAGCGAACGCCGCAAAGGCGATGCTTGGCTACCCGACAGATCCAAAGCTGGTAATTGTCCCGGGCAAGTCGATAGGCGATGTTAATCTCGGAGCTACAAAGGAGGAAGTGAAAGCAGCGTTGGGCCGCCCGGATGCTAAGGAGTTTACCGGTGTAGGCGGCAAATCACCGCTGTCCGGCGCCTTCGCAGAGATATGGACGTACGGCAGAAGTTTACCTGGGCGCGGGCTGCGAGTCATATTTATCAACGACAGGGTCAAGGAGGTTGAGAGCAGTTCTGCTGCGTACAAGACCGGAGATGGGATCGGGATATCGAATTTTCTGCTTGCAAAGAACTCACACAGATTTGAATCGCGTAAGCAGGCGAAAAACGGAAATGTCGTCTGCATGATAAAGGGCGGCGGGCTTACTTTCTATGCTGCTAAGCTGAACAGCGACGGAACCGAGGCAAAGTATAAAAAACTTCGGCTGCATAAGGGTGGCTATCTGTTGGAAAATATTGAAGGTTTCAGTCTGTTTGATTTGCTTGACTAACGCGGTGCGGGAATATTACCGCGCCGCCTGCAGGGCTTCTCAGAAAAATATCCCGTGCGGGATCCCTGCTTTGATGCACTCTTCTTTTATCTTCTTCCGCAGGCCTATCCAGTATAGGCGGTTCTTTCTCAGGTAAATATCCTCGTAGATCTCCGTTAGGTCAGGCCTTGTCGTGCGTATAAAGTTCAGGACTATGTCGATGTTCTGCGGGCGAAGGTTCAGCGTATCGAAGGTGATCCGGTCAACGAGCGGAGCTGTTGCGCGGATGATCCCGGCCGTGTCCGTAATCTCAGGGAAAGTTGGTGCCACGAACACGCCGGTTGCGATGCCCGCACTTTTCAATTTACGCAGGGCGTCAATTTTTTCCGCGGGAGACGATGCGTATGGCTCGGCTTGTTTTCTGAAGCTGTTGTCAAGAGAGCTGAATGAGAAGATGACCTTCACATAAGGAAATCTTTTAAAAAGGTCTATGTCCCTTGTTACAAGAGAAGATTTGGTGATTATCAGCAGTTTTACCTCCGCCGGGATCAGTTGCCTGATTATATCACGGGTGACCTCCGCTTTTTTTTCATATGGGTTATACGCGTCTGTCATTGAGCTGAAAAGTATCCGCTTACGGAAAATCCTTGCAAGGTTGAGTTGTGACGTTGGCTCTTTGACGTCAAGGAAATCACCCCACTGTTCATCCCGAACCTTTCCCGACCAGTTTATGCATGCCGCGTAACAGTAAATGCACTTATGCGGGCAGCCTACGTATGGGTTTATCGCGTAGTCGCCCCCGATACGTGTTTCGGTCAGAAGGTTTTTTACTCTGACTCTGCGGACCTTGACCATGCCCTCATCCCGCGCATCCCCGTGTGTCGGGCGGGATGTCGGCCATGCTGAGCCTTACTCCATCCATTGCGTCGCGCGCATAGCAGTCTGCCCCGACATATTTTGCGAGTTCCGGCGTAAGCACGGCGCCGCCGACGATGACCCGGACACCCTGGCATTCGTTCCGCAGCATATCTATCGTCGTCTTCATGCTTGCAACTGTAGTCGTCATCAGAGCGCTGAGCCCGACGAGCCTTGCCCCGCTTTCAGTCACGGCCTCCACTACCTTCTCCGGCGGGACGTCTTTGCCGAGGTCGATGACGTTAAAATTGTAGTTTTCCATAATGACTTTTACAATGTTCTTGCCTATGTCATGGATGTCTCCGTGAACAGTGGCGATGACTATTTTTTTGCGCTCTCCTTCGGCAGCGGATCCATCCTTTGTGAGCTCCCCGCGCAGACGTTCAAAGGATGACTTGGCTGCCTCTGCCGATTTTATAAGCTGCGGCAAGAAAATTTTTCCCGCTTCGTAGTCCTTTCCGACAGCGTCAAGCGCTGGTATCACATCTCCTTCGATTATTTCAAGCGGAGTCTTCTTCTCAAGCAGGGCTTCCGTGGCTTTTTTTGCGCCATTTCTAAGCCCGTGTGCGATAGCGTACGCAAGCTCCGGCAGATCACCGCCGCCTTTCCGGGATATTGCCTGCTGTTGTGTGCAGTCCGAGAACTTTTCTATGTACTGAGCCGAATTGGCATCCTTTCCCGAGAGGACCCTGAAGGCTGCGATCGTTTCCGCCATGCCGGAGTCCCCCGGGTCCATTATAGGGGCGTCGAGACCCTGAGTGAGCGCCATTGCGAGCATTGTCCTGTTGATCAGGTGCCGGGCAGGGAGTCCGAACGATACGTTGCTGACCCCAAGTACAGTCTTCACGCCCAGTTTCTGCCTGACCATACGGACTGCCTTTAATGTCTCTGAGACCTGGCCCTGCTGCGCGGAGGCCGTCATAACGAGGCAGTCGATGAGCACGTCCTCCTTTGGTATACCTGCCGCCTCGGCTGCGGAGACGATCCGCCGCGCTATTGCGAGCCGCTCCTCAGCTGTTTCCGGTATGCCGTTCTCATCAAGGGTAAGCCCCAGCACTGCCGTGCCGTACTTTTTTACTATCGGCAGCACGCGTGCCAGCGATTCTTTTTTGCCGCTGACAGAGTTTATGAGCGGTTTGCCGTTGTACACGCGCGCCGCCCGTTCGAGTGCCTCATAGTTCGATGAGTCCAGCTGCAGCGGGAGATCGACTACAGCCTGTATATCGATGGTTGTCTTTGCCAGCACTGCCGGTTCGTCTATGTCAGGCAGCCCAACGTTGACATCAAGCACATCAGCGCCCTGTTCCTGCTGCCGTATTGCCTCGCGCAGTATGAAGTCCGTATCGCCTGCGCGCAGAGCAGCCTGGAGAGTTTTTTTGCCTGTTGGGTTAAGGCGCTCTCCGATGATGACGGTGTCCTCGCCGAAGAAGACAGGGCAGGACGGAGAGCATATCCCTGTCCTCCTTGAGGTTGTCCTGATTTTTGGTCTGCAGCCGGAGAGAAGTTTTTTAGTGAGCCGAATGTATTCGGGGGTCGTCCCGCAGCAGCCACCGACGACAGAGACTCCGGACGCGACAAAATCGCCTATGTAACTTGCAAATTCCTCCGGTGTCACATCGTACCGGGCATTCCCTCCTTCAAGGACAGGAAGCCCTGCGTTCGGCTGCACAATTACCGGTATCGAGCTTGCATCAAGTATCCGTCTGACTATCGGGGCAAGCTGCTTCGGCCCGAGTGAACAGTTGACGCCGAGCGCGTCAACGCCGAGAGCCTCCAGCGTGAGCACCATGGACTCGATCGTCGCTCCGAAGAAAGTGTTTCCGCCCTCCTCGAAACTCATTGTTGCAAGCAGGGGCAAATCAGAGTTTTCCTTTGCTGCGATTATAGCGGCCTTGAGCTCATAGAGATCCGTGAAGGTTTCAAGCAGGATCAGGTCAGCCCCGGAACTGCATCCTGCCTTTACGATCTCGGCAAAGACTTCGACAGCCTCATCAAAAGGCATATCCCCGGCAGGCTGCATGACTCTGCCTGTCGGTCCTATGTCAAGCGCGGTGTATTTGCACTCCAGGCCTGCAGTTGCCTTTTTTGCTATAGCCACAGCTGAGGCTATGAGTTCCCGGACGGTGCGCCCTGCCTTTGCCGCCTTGTACCGGTTCGCGCCGAACGTGTTTGCGAGCACTACGTCGGCGCCCGCGTCAAGATATTCGCTATGTATCGATTCTATAACCTCAGGGTTCGTGATGTTCAGCATCTCCGGTATGCCACCGGTCTTCAGCCCCCTGTTCTGGAGCATAGTCCCCATCGCCCCGTCGAAAAGCATCACACTGTCTTCATTTATCCTGAACGCCACAGAATTCGCCTCTCCTTCTGTATCTGCACGAGTCTTTTATGGTGCAGCCGCCGCAGCCTTTGAATCGAGGCTCCCTTTTTTCGGATATCCCTATTATTGCTGTGACCGATTTCAGCGGTACAAGCATTTTCGATCTCGTGAGCGAGAGCCCTATGTTCTTTGTCGCGTCAAGCGCCTCTATTATTTTCTCGGAATCCTCGATCGGGACATCCCCGTATCCAGGGCTGAAGCGCATAGTCAAAAATTCTTCACCCCGGAGCATTTGCCTTATGATCTCACGCTCCGTGTTGTCGCAGATCCGCTCAACCTCGGCTGAAGCGCAGGCATCAAGGATCACCGCATCATACATGTTCCCTGCCTGTGTCCTCTGTATCAGTCTGTCAACCCGGGCTCCAAGAGTCACGGCAAACAGGACCGCCCGTCTGCTGCTGCGGCAAAGTTCGGCAAGGTCTCTTCCATGTATCTGGAATAAGCCGTCAAAGGTCACACTGTCTGCGCCTATGGAGATATCAAACATCTTTGAGACTGTTTTCGGCGCTGCAGCTTCAACGAGTCCTCTGTATATCATATTTATTTTTTCAAAAAAATCCACATTCCCATTGGCCCCGTCCATTCCAAGCAGACGCAAAACTTCAGACAGCACCGGATCTGGTATATTATTATTGGCCACGCTTGACCCTGAGCGAGTAGAGGATCCCGCGGATGCTCTCTGATATCCGCTTTGCAATATCGGGCTGGTTCATCGTATAGATGTGTATGCCGTCGACGCCTGTTGCAAGAAGGTCGATGATCTGAGCCGTCGCGTAGGCTATCCCTGCCTCTTTCATCGCCATGCTGTTGTGTCCATAGGCACGGATGATCTTCCGCACCTTCTCAGGCACGGATGCGCCGCACATCGAGGTCATCCGGCTTATTTGAGAAGCGGATGTTATCGGCATTATTCCTGCTATTATCGGTGTTGAGATACCGAGCTCCCGTGCCATGCTGCGGAATTTATAGAAAAGCTCATTGTCGAAGAAGAGCTGGCTTATAAACACGTCAACCCCGCAGTCCTCCTTCTCTTTAAGGCGGAGTAGGTCTTCCTCCATGGAATATGCTTCGATGTGTTTTTCGGGGTAGCAGGCGGCAAAAATTCTAAAATTGTAGCGTGATTTTATAAATGTTATGAGGCTTGATGCATATCTGAAATCGGCCGGTGTTGTCCCTTCGCTGAGGTCGCCGCGCAGTGCGAGTATGTTTCTGATCCCCCTGTCGCTTAGCTCGGACAGGATCATGTCCAACTCTTCCTTGGTGCTGCCTGCGCATGTGAGGTGGGCAAGCGCCGGTATGCTGTAGCTGTTCTGTATCTCGGAGGCAATAGTCACGGTGTTGTCGCGGCTTGTCCCACCTGCCCCATAGGTCACGCTGATGAGGTCGGGAGCGAGGCTGGCCAGCGCGTCGACGGTCGAGAAGACAGATTCAAGGTTGCCGTTACGCTTTGGAGGGAAAATCTCAAAAGTAAGCGTAGGTTTTCTGGCATCAAAAAAATCTTTCATAGAATACCCTCCTGCATTAGTTTTACGCGAAGAAAGTGTTTTAAAACACTAAAAACATCTTGACCGCGGTATCAGCATATAAAAAGTCTGATAAATATTTCTCTGTTGTTGTAATCGGATAATTTTATATCAAAAATCTTTCAACCGTGACTGCCGCTCCATCGTGGTCATTATCGGGCGCGATTTCATCCGCCGCCGCTTTTACTTCGTCGGGCGCATTGCCCATTGCGACTCCAAGCCCGGCCCACGAGATCATCTCTTTGTCATTTGATGCGTCTCCGATCGCAAGTATCTCCTTGCGCGTTATGCCGAGACGCTTTGCCGCCATTTCTAACCCCAGCGCCTTGTTGACGTCGGGGTGGACCATCTCAACAAACGAACCCCATGATGTAGTTGTATAAAGCCGTTTCTCAAAGTGATTTTTTGTATCTCCAAGCATTTTTTTAAAAATTTCCTCTTCATGGGCAATGCCCAGAAGCTTTATAGCGTTTACGCGAAAGTTCCAGAATTCTTCACCAAGTGGGACGGCATCTATTTTTGCTATGCTTTCATAGAATTTACAGCGCGGGTCTTCATTATCCAGGACATATAGCATGTCATCCGAATATATCTGAATATACCATCCCTGCCGGCGATAGAAATCAACCACCTCCGCAGTAAGGTCACGACCCAACCCCTTCTCATAAAATACCTCATCTGTCACAGGGTCTATAATAACAGCCCCGTTATAGAATACACAGGGCGATGATGTGCCGATCTCACGAATGACAGCAAGCGCGGAGGAATACATTCGTCCTGTTGCGATGAGGATATGGAGACCCTGTCCCATCGCCCGCTGCAGCGCTGACTTCGTCCGTTCCGTAAGCCTGCTCTCGCTGTTAAGTATAGTTCCGTCCAGGTCCAGTGCTATGAGTTTCGGCCTGAAATTTCTCACAGCGCAAACACCATCAGGGAGAGAAGTTCCGCTGTGACTGCGACAGAGCCGAGGACGTCACCGCTCACGCCGCCGAGGCGTTCATTCATCCAGAACGCCGCGCCGCTCCCGGCGAGACTTGCAAATAAAACAGAAAAAAACCATCCGATCGGAGCAACCGGCATGAAAATCAAAACGCACAGAGAGGAGATAAACAGATCATAACCTCCGAAAGTATCGACCCATCCCTTTGCCATGCCTGTCTGCCATGGATAGCGTCCGTAGAACGCGGCGCAGCATATTGCAAAACGGCCGGTTGCCGCAGCCGTCATACATACGCCGGTTGTATGCAGAGGATCGATGGAGATGAGCAGCGATGTCCAGAGTCCGAATGCAATAATGAGGCCGATCGCACCGTAAGCGCCGAGCCTGCTGTCCTTCATCACCGAGCGCAATTCTTCACCTCGCCTGCCTGAGCCTATGCCGTCCCAGAGGTCGCCCCAGCCGTCAAGATGGAGAGACCAGCCTGTAAGCGAGTAGAAAGCAACTCCTGCCCATACGGAGGCAGCCTGTCCGATACCTGATATATACATTACCGTTATCACTGTGCCTGTCAGCAAACCAAGTATGCCGCCTGCCAGCGGGACAAGCGAAAGCACGCTGTTGCCTGAGGGTGTTTCATCCGGCCACCAGTTTTTGGGGAGCGGGATACGCGTGATAAGGGTCCATATAACAACGAAACGTGCAAAAAAATCAAATCGGAAATTTTTTTCGTGCACCTCGCGACTAAACCTCTCTGCGTACTCTTCAAATTTTTTCTTCATAAGTCATCCGGCCTTTCGAAGGGTCCTTTATCCAAAGCGGACAGCCTGCAACCACCAAGACGACCCTGTCCGCCTTTGACGCACAGAGCTGGTTCATGCGCCCCTGAAGGTCCCTGAACCTTCTCCCCATAAGATACGGAGGGACAAGCCCGAAGCCTACCTCGTTGCTTACAATGATAAGGTGGGTCCCGTCTCTCGGTGCCGAGCACAGCCGCTCGGTAAGTGCGCGAATATAAAGCTCACGGGAATTCCACTCAGCCTCGTCTGCTTCCTCCGCCGCATCGCCCTCAAGAAAGAGCCGCGTCAGCCAGAGGGTGAGACAATCAAGAAGGATCGTTCCCGAGAGCGAGGCTATAACATATGGAAGTTCCCCCGGTCTGCCCTCCCATGTCTTCCAGTCATGAGGGCGCCTGCTTCTGTGGATCGAAATACGCTCCGCCATCTCCGGGTCCCCGGCCTCCGCAGTAGCGAGATATGTCACGGGCTTTCCCTTATCGATCGCAAACTGTTCGGCGAAGGTGCTCTTGCCGCTTCTTGCTCCGCCTAGAACCAGAGTGATCTCCGCTGCCATGGCCCTAGTTACCGAAGTCAATGTTCTTCAGCAGATTTTCAAGTGTCTGCTCAATGACCTGTCCCTCTACGTTGCTCGGCGTCTTGTTTTTGCCTGGACCTACCGGAATTTCAAAGGATAAGCGGAACCTGGTGTCTTTGTTTAAGATGTCTTTATTTTCCGGGTCACTCGCCGATGTGGGGATCATATCTTTCCCGCTGCTGTTATGTACTGTTTTATCTACCTTGACGTTGCTGAAAATCAGCGATCCGGGAGTTCCATTTATATTCAGGGTAACGAAGCGGAAATCGTCCTTTGCAAAACCGGATAGCATCCCGCCGAGAAAGTTCTGAAACAGCTCCGTTCGGTCAATGGTTCCCTTAAAATCCATTCCGGTGTTTATTATGCCCTGCAGTGCGCCCAGAAACACATTCAACACACGAATGTTGACCTTGCCCATTGCGAACATGCTGATTTTCTTCTCTTTGTTTATCAGGCCGTCAAGCATTACGTTGCGGTAGACAGGGTCGCCGTCAGGAGCGATAGCCTGGGTCCCCGGAAGTATGGTAATATTGCCGCCGTCATAAGTAGCGGTAGCCTGAATAGTCTCAAACCTCAGAGGTTTGTTGTTTGTAAATTTGCGTGTGGCTTCAACTGCCTCGAAGCCCGAGACATCGCCCTTGCGCATGACGAGGATCCCCCCGCCTTTGACGGTGCTCATCCTTCCAGTCTCCCCGCCCACTCGCATTTTAAGGTCGCCTTTGCCCCTTATTGTGCCCTTGATGTTTGGAAATGCCTGTTTGAACAATGGCTCGATATCTGCGCTGAGCACAGAGAGGGTACCGCCCCAGACGCTGTTTTTAAGATCCATAGCGACTCCGCCGGAAACAGAGCCTCCGTTTGTTTCAGCCGTGACGTCCTCCATAACAGCGTAGCCCTGGGAGACAAAGATCGGCGCTTTGACATTCTCAAGTTTGATGCCGAGCAGCCTCATTGAATTTGATGAGAAGCTGCCTTCTCCCAG
>JAJFTP010000081.1 GCA_021372895.1 Synergistaceae bacterium | reverse complement strand
GCGACACGTTTAAACGGGGCGACCTGCTTTATTACAACGGAAATTACTATGTCTGCACGGTGGATGGAAACAGCGGAGTTTTTACTGTACAAAAGGGTCCGTGGTACAGCAGCACACCGGAAAATCGAGCGGATGCATGGTATAAATTAGTTTCGTAACATAAACTAAAAATACCTGGTAATATGATCTTTCAAGGCTTATAACGATTCTTTTGTCGGAAAAGCTGCGTTATAAACAATAAACCTTACTGGCAGCAGATAATTCCAAGCAGAGAAAAGGGAGGTTAAAATGGGAAAAGATAAGACGATCAACGTAGGAATTGGATTTGCAACAGGGCGCAAAAGTTTCCAAAAGGTTTTAAAAACTAATGTTTATACTTGGAAAGAAAGTGGTTTAACAGAAAAAGAGAATGTCCATTTAAATTTATTTGTTGCATATGATTTAGCATATTCGAACACTAAATCAACTGATTATTCAAACGTGAGCAAAGATGTACTGGACCTGATTGACGACACCTATTTTATCGGCAGCGCTGCAATCCGAAAAGAAGCTGACTATCTGATGGGGAATAATGTCATCAACGAGGCTGAATCTAAGTTGTTTTTCGGAAGCGGATACGCAGCACAACGCAATGCCGCGCTTTATACAGCCATGAAAAATAATATGGATTATCTTGTTTTTCTCGACGATGATGAATATCCTATGGCAGTTACCAAGACACACCCTACCGCTATATGGAGCGGACAGCATGTGCTGGCGACTCATCTGCAATATATCAAACAGGCTGATATCACTAATGGACATCACTGCGGGTACATTTCGCCGATTCCGTATATCAAGTTTAACGACACCATGCCAGAGCATGTTTTTCGTTTGTTTATTGAGGCGATAAGCAATGACATCAACAACTGGGACACGATACAGTCCGTTATGGAAAATGGCGGTATTACCTATGCAGACACAAAAATTTTAGTGAGCAACGACGCCGAAGAAGTGCATCAAATCAATCATACCAAATTTATATCAGGCTCTAACTTATGTATAAATCTAACTGATCCCCATAGAGTCAGCCCATTTTATAACCCACCCGGCGCGCGGGGCGAAGATACTTTTTTAAGTACCTGTCTGGGTGAGCGCAAAGTGCTGCGTGTGCCCTGCTATACATTCCATGACGGCTTTTCCACCTATCATCATCTGATGGATGGCGTGCTTCCCATCAAACTGAAATATATTCAGGCAGATTCCGAATTTATTGTAACACGCTTCTACCGCGCCTGCATCGGGTGGATACGATATAAACCGCTGCTGCTGTATATCACACAGCAAGAGTGTTATGAAGAAAAAATTAAAGAGATGCGGGAAGGGATTGCCGCCGCACTCCCCAATATTTGCGCTTATTTTGGGCGCAGTGATTTTATGAATATAGCAAAAGAACTGGAACACTACGATAAAAATGTCAAAAAACATTATCGGCAATTCATTGAAACACAGCGAATCTGGACTAAAATTTCAGGATTTCTCGCAGACCGACATCCAGGCAAGTTATGAACAGCAACCTTCTTCTGGCATCTGACCACATCAGCTGATTTTATTGTGTAACTATTATATTGCTGAATTCGGCAGTAGATTGATTCCACGTACGAAGACCCGCGCTGCCGGAAAGATATGTTGGATCAGAGAAATCCATGACAGGTGCACCATCGACCGTGATGATCTGATGGTCACTTTCAACGCTGATACTTATTGCGTGCAAGGCATTGACATCGAAACCAGCGGGGAAAGAGACTCTTTGTATGGGATTGGATTCTTTCCCGTTTGTGACGACTCTGACAACAAATGCGTTGTAACCTGTATCAAATTGAAAACAATAGCCTGATATCCCAGGCGTAAATCCTGATACCTGGTCGGCTCTGTAATACACGCCATAGCCGCTGTTGCCGGAAATATTACCGCTGAGAAAACGTCCGGTGAGTGAAAGTGTATAGTCCGTCCATGATGGATCGCCAAAAGCAAGCCGCCTTTCTCCGGTTGAAGAAGGAGACACCAGATGACCGTCCGATATCAGCCAATTTGCGCCATATAGAGTCTTAAACTGGCCGAGACTGCTTAGGTCGGCTGCAAAAAGCACGTTGCCGGCACCTCGCAAAACAGGATAGACAACATCCGCCTGTCCGGAATAGTAAGATGTGAGCGATATGTCCGAATAAAGATTATGAGAAGATGCCATCTTTTCCAGTTTTGCCTTTACCCCATCTGACAGATCCGCAAGATTGGCAGAAAAACCAATGAATTTGTCTGAGCTGTCAAGGGCTAGGCTATATTCTGCATGAGCTGCAGACGCTTCCTTAAGATTTATATAATCTCTGAGATCAATAATATCAGAAGGCCAGTCACCGGTAGAGGCTTTGCATATAAGAGCTGCGGACTTAAGACTGCGCAGTTCGGCAACAATACGGGCAGCCTCAGCCCTGTCGGCTCCGGATACCATGGAAATAAGTATCATGCCGGACAAAACACTGATAATAATAATTGCGATAAGGACCTCGATCATTGTAAAACCGCAGTTTTCTGATTTTTCCCTCATCAGTCCGCACCTCCTCAGAAATAAAATTCCATTCGCATATTTTACATCATTAAAAGATTAATAAAAACACAGTCAATTTCTCAATTACAAACCATGCTGTAGCGATAAATTGTGCAAAATACGATGGGGCGCCTCTACTCGTGCAAGCAGCTATGATTCTTTATGTCCTTCCGGGCCGGTGCCGATTATTATGTGTGCTGCTTTTTTTAATTGCCGCTCCATTATTATCCGATATATCACAAAATTGATTTTCGAATACATCTGTTCACGGAAACCATGGTGTTCTGGAGTATAATCTTACAAGATTTTTAAGCAAAGGACAAATAAAAATGGACACGATAAATATCGTCAACGCTTTTGAAAACAACCTGAAAAACGTATCCCTCAAAATACCAAAAAAGCAGATAACGGTCTTTACAGGAGTTTCCGGTTCAGGAAAATCATCGATCTGCCTCGACACTATAGCCGCCGAGTCGAGGCGCGAGCTCAACGAGACGTTCCCGTCGTTTGTGCAGCAATTCCTGCCGAAGTACGGAAGACCGAATGTCGAGCGCATCGAAAACCTTCCCGTTACCATTGTCATCGACCAGAAGAAACCGACGCCAAATACGCGCTCGACCGTCGGGACATACACAGACATCTACTCTCTGCTGAGGTTGCTTTTCTCCAGAGTCGGACATCCGTTCATCGGCTATTCGGATTCGTTCTCGTTTAACCATCCTTCGGGCAAATGTCCGCGCTGCGACGGGTTGGGCGAGGTACACGACCTCGACATACACAAGCTGGTGGACTTCAGCAAGAGCCTCAACGACGAGGATACGATCCGCTTCCCGACGTTCGGCAAGGGACTTTGGCGCTGGAAACGCTATGCTTGGAGCGGCCTCTTCGACCTGGACAAGAAGATAGAGGACTACTCAAAGGAGGAACTTGACCTCTTCCTCTACTCGCCTCAGATAAGACTCAAAAATCCCCCTTCGTACTGGCCAAAGTCAGCGAAGTACGAGGGGATGTTTCCACGCATGTATCGAAGCATAATCACTACAAAAGAAGGCAAGCGCTTCCAGCACATCCTCGACAAAATGGTCAGTACGTTCGAATGTCCTGAGTGCCACGGTTCACGCTTGAACGAGAAGGTGCGCAGTTGCCGCATAAACGGCAAAAATATAGCCGATGTCACTATGATGCCGATACCGTACGCAATAGAGTTCATAAAATCCATAACGGACCCGCTTGCGGTCGACATGAAGCGTGAGATCACAAAACGCCTCGGAGCGCTCGAGGAGATGGGCCTCGGTTACCTCTCGCTGAACCGCGGCACAAGCACTTTGTCCGGCGGAGAGGCTCAGAGGATAAAGATAGCCAAGTATATAAACTCGGCTCTTACTGACATGTCCTACGTTTTGGATGAGCCCAGCGTCGGCCTTCATCCGAAGGACATAAGCCTGCTCAAAAACTCGCTCATGCGGCTGCGCGACCACGGTAATACCGTGCTCATCGTCGAGCATCACAGAGAGGTCATAAAGCTCGCGGACCACATCGTAGATATGGGGCCCGGCGCTGGACGCAGGGGCGGCGAGATAGTCTTTGAGGGAACATATCCCGAGCTGCTTGCGGCTGACGGCAACCTCACGGGGCGGCTGCTCAAGGCAAAATCTCCGTTCAAGACAAACATCAGAAAACCGAAGGGATTTTTCCATATAAAGGGCACAAACCTCCACAACCTCAAGAACGTCTCGGCTGACCTGCCTCTCGGTGTCATGTGCGTCATAGCCGGCGTCGCCGGCTCCGGCAAATCATCGCTCATGGAGTCTTTCGCAAAGGTCTGTCCAAACGAGATAATAATGATAGGGCAGAAGAATATCGGTATAAACCTGCGCTCAACGCCCGCCACTTACCTCGACATAGCAGATGAGATACGCACCATATTCGCTGCTGATAACAAGGTCTCGAAGGCATACTTCAGCTTCAACTCGAAGGGCGCCTGCTCAGTCTGCGGAGGAAGCGGCGTCATAGTCTCAGGCATGGCCTTCATGGACGCAATAGAGACACTCTGCGACATGTGCCACGGCAAGAGGTTCAGCAATGAAGTGCTGGAATACAGGCACATGGGCAAGAACATAGCGGACGTCATGGACATGACTGTAGACGAGGCTGCGAAGTTTTTTGAGGGCGAAAAACTTGTCAAAAAGCTCATCTCTCTGCAGCGCGTCGGCCTTGGCTACCTGCATCTGAACCAGTCCATGACAACTTTGTCCGAAGGAGAACTTCAGCGCGTGAAGCTCGCATCTAACCTGGACCGCAGCGGCACTATATTCGTCCTCGACGAACCCACTGACGGCCTCCACCTCTACGACATAAGGACTCTCATGAAGCTCTGGCAGGAGATGACGGACGCCGGAAACACACTCTTCCTCGTCGAGCACAGCGTGGACGTGATGAAAGAAGCTGACTGGATAATCGAACTCGGCCCGGGTGGAGGAAGATCCGGCGGCGAAATACTCTACACGGGAGAACCGCGGGGGATACTCTTCTGCGAACGCTCCGTGACGAGGCCTTATCTAATGGACAGTCTGCCGAAATGAAGTATAAAACGGGGAGCACGTTCCCCGCCCCCTGTCTGGACAGCTGACGCGCCGCCTGATTCTGTAAAAAGAAAAAGATTTCTAAAACATGTATTTGTTTTGCAGCATTGCCATCATTACTATTCTGTTATAATCCGATATAACATTTAAATTTCATAATATCAAGTCTTTAACATAATAACTGGGGTATGTTTAAAAAACTGGAAAAGAAGGGACAAAATGTTTGAAATATACCCTATACGGCAGACAAAAGAAAGAGACCCCGGCAAAGTATCGGGGACTATTGATAATTTTTGGTGCCGGGAGGGGGGGTCGAACCCCCACGGGTGTTACCCCGGAGGATTTTGAGTCCTCTGCGTCTGCCATTCCGCCATCCCGGCAATTTCTGTTTACTCCGTAAGGCAGAGAACACTATAACATTATTGTGTTTTATCCGCAACATTTTATGGTATAAAATTTATCCCGCAATTGTCCGCTTTGGAATCAACGCGTGTAAGATATGTTTCCTCTGTGCTTTGAATGAGGTAATATATAGCGTGTGATAAAGAACTTTACAGGGGGAATTCGCGATGAAGGATATTATTCTTTCTCACTATACGGTAAAGGACATCGATCCTGCTCCATGGAAGGAAACCTGGGAGAATCTCGCCGGATTCGGGGATAGATTCGCATCGAAGCTGGCGCCGATGGGCATTAAGCTGAAACTCCGTAAGGTCATACTGGATGACATAACACAGGAAAACCTTATGATGGGCAACATGGTTACAATCGAGTCTCCGGAATTGAACGTCGAAGAGACTCCCATTGAGAACCTGCTGATGCTGGAGCTTGATTTTTCGGATTGTGACGACTGCATCACGCCTGGCGGTGCGAAATTCCCGTGCAGAACTTTTAAGGATTTCGACGGCAAGAAATGTCAGGCTCTGCCTGAGGAATTTTTCATAGAGGCTACGCTGCGAGTGACGTTCAAGTCACAGCACACTGTCGGCTGCAGCTGTTCAGATTGCTCTTCCTGCGCAAGCGGATGCGGTGACGAGGAACAGGGCATCAGCCATAACTATCACAAGGAGTGAGCAACATGGCAAATTTCAATGTAACCACTAAGGGCGGAGACAAGGGCATAACTTCTCTGGGCAACGGCATAAGGGTACCCAAGGACGACCGGCGCGTCGAGCTGTACGGAACGTTGGACGAATGCCAGGCAGCACTCGGCATGGCACGGGCGGCATGTAAATTCCCCTCTATCGCTGAGGATATTTTCTTCATAGAGGATTACCTCTTAAGCACAATGGCATACTTCGCCAAGTGCGACTTCCCCACTCCCGATCCCCGTATAATGGAGAATATCGCGGTTCGCGTCACAGAGAGCATAGTGGAGGCAAATATGTTTGTGCGCCCCGGAGATTCTGCATGCGGCGCCGCGCTGCACCTTGCAAGGACAATCGCAAGGCGCGCCGAGCGGGTCGCTACGCCGCTTTACAGAGAAGGCTCGATAGAAGAAAAAAGCTATATGTTCTTAAACAGATTATCAGATGTAATATACGTTATATCTTTGAAGGTGGACGAAGAAGAGCGCAACCTTGTAAATGAAAGTAAGGCATAACATGAAACCTTGATGAGCAGAAAAGAAATAGGTCATCCTTTATACGGCTGATCCCGTTTATAATGGACAGCATATGGGCGAACGGTCTCGCCCATTTTTTATTGTTCGTCATCTGCGTCTTCAGCGAATCTCTTCCAGAAATTTTTTAATCTCTCTTTGATACGGGCCTCGGCGCCAAGTTTCCCCGGATGGTAGAACCGCCTGACTTCCGGAAGATAGGCCTGAGGTACCCAGTGTGCGGGTTTATCATGCGGGTAGATATAGCCTTCCCCGTCGTTGCGGAGATGATACGGCACTTCCATCAGGTCTCCTGATTCAATGGCCTTTGTGGCCGCGTTTATGGCAAGGTATGAGCTGTTGCTTTTAGGCGCACAGGCAAGATATATCACAGCCTCGCTGAGTATCAGGTTCGCTTCAGGAAGGCCTACCCTATCAACTGCGGCAGCAGCGTTCTGCGCGATGACAAGCGCCATCGGATCTGCGAGGCCTATGTCCTCGGACGCAAATATGCACAGCCTGCGGCAGATGAAGCGCAGGTCATCCCCGCCGGAAAGCATTCTGGCAAGCCAGTAGACCGAGGCATCAGGATCGGAGCCCCTCATGCTCTTTATAAGAGCGGAGATGACCGCGTAGTGGTCATCCGATGCCCTGTCATATCGCTGGGTTGCCATACCGGTGCTCTCAGCGACGATTTTCTCCGTAAGCACCTTACCGCCGCCAAGCGCAACAGAGGACACTGACGCCTCAAGACGTGTCAGTGCCTGTCGCGCGTCGCCTCCGGCAAGTGCCGCTATCTTTTCCAGTATGCTCTTCTCCGCACTGACTTCAAGCATCCCGAGCCCCCGCTCTTTGTCTGTGAGCGCGCGTTCAAGCAGTTCAAAGAGGTCTTCGTCCGTAAGCGGCTTAAGCGTATATGTTATCATGCGCGAGAGCAGTGTCTTGTTTATCTCAAACCAGGGATTTTCCGTCGTAGTCCCGACAAGGATGATGTCTCCGGTCTCCACGGAGGGAAGCAGTACATTCTGCTGTTTGCTGTTAAAGTGGTATAACTCGTCAACGAACGCTATCGCAGATCTGCCTGAAAAACGCTTCTCATCCTTAGCTTTGTCAACAAGTGAGCGCAGAGTCTCCACCTTAGCACTGACGGCATTTATCTCAAGCAACTCACGTCCGGTCATTTTTGCCATAAGCCTGACCAGCGTTGTCTTGCCAACCCCGGGCGGACCATAGAGTATACAGCTGGGGACCTTTCCGCCTTCAAGCATCTGCCGAAGCGGTTTGCCCGGACCCAGGATATGCGACTGCCCGATATATTCGTCAATTGTGCACGGACGCATCCGCTCGGCAAGCGGTACTTCATAGCTTCTCGCTGCCGACTTTTCACCCAGATCGAATATGTTTTGTTCTTCCATTTGGATCAGAAAATTTTGCGTTCGATAAAACGCATGAGGTCCAGCGAATTCTTTGGAGCTTTAAGTCCTTCTTCCTCAGTGGTAATACGCACCATCGGGAAACGCGGAGCAAGGAAATCGCGCGCGACATCCGCAAGTCTGCGGCCCATGGATGAAGGGTCAAATGATGGGTTGTTCTTCCAGTCTGCCGGCGTGAATACTGCGTCAGAAGGTATAGCTATTGCTTGGATACCGAACGCTGCCGCTCGTGCCAGCCAACAGTCAAGAGTCGGAGATGTCGAATCAGGCATTGCAAGTACCAGGTTATGCGCACCATTGAGCCATTTTTCACCGCGTTTAGCAAAAATCTCTCGATACTCCCACGGCACCAGCGGCTGAGGATCATCCAGTGCAGAGAGAAGGTCGGACAGAGCAGGATAAGAAGCATCAGCCCACTCTTCCCACTCAGGCTCCGTCCTCTGAACAAGGACAGCACGGATCCCCGCCCTGCGCGCGGCCTGAAGGTCATAAAGGAAGTCTCCTATGAAAATACAGCCATGGATTTCTACCCCCATAAAGGCAGCAGCCGAGACAAGCGCACGCGGATCAGGCTTCAGCCATCTTGAATTGTCCCTGTTCCACGTCTGCGCGGGAAGCTTGACGCCGATGGCCTCGGCTGCAAGGCTTATAGAGTCCGCACAGTTGCGCGATACAATGCAATATGGGATATTTTTGGAATCAAGACGATCGAGAAGTTCCAGCGCACCGGGAACAGGCACTGCATTTTTGGCACATTCAATCTCAAGGTCACAAAGGTCTTTCATAAGAGAAGTTTTGTCCTCTTCCGACAGTGTCTCGGCATCTTCGATCAGCATGGCAGGCCTGCCGCCGTAATAACGTTCCCTTATGCCGGAAAAGTTCAGTTTTGTGTCTGCTATTACTCCGTCCCAGTCAAGAAGCACTCCTGACGCGACTGACGGATGCCAGAATGGTGGTTTTATTTCCATTTATGCGCTCCTGGTGAATCAGATTTGTGTGAAAATCAAAAAACCCCGCTGGAGCCGTGTACGGAAGGTCTTGACCCGCTCCTGAAACAGGATGGAACCCCATCCGCCCAACTTGGTCAACCAAAAGGTCTCCGCCGCCGACGGTAAAAGGTTCTGCCGGGATGATTTGTTGGCTCAAGACACAACCCGTATTCCACGAACTCCGCAGGGGTAATTATCAAGGTTCCTGCTAATTATTATACCCTTGAGCAGAAAAAACACAAGGGCAAATGGACCGTGGCGTTATTTTTAAATGCCGCCCCAACCTATTTCGTCCAGCTCTTCTTTTATATGGCTGCGAAGCCATAGCCCTACATCTGCAGAACGCAGCAATTCCCTATCCCCGCCAAGAGCCTCTATTATCTCGTCAGAGTCCAGCACATATTCACCTTTGTCCGTCCTATGCCTGTATGTCCAGTGTATTTCAGGATGACCCATTATAAGTGTCATCACGGTTGCGGGCATATCTCCGAGCGGCGGCCTGTCAATACTGCTGTACCGGAACGTAGCTGTTATCTTCGTGCCCTCCCCCGGTTTCGTTCGAATGGAAAGACCCCCTCCGCTAAGTTCAGCAGACTGCTTAAGGAAAGGAAGTCCCATGCCTACCCTGCGTGTGGTCCTTGTCGTAATGAACGGGTCTGTGACCTTAGAGACAAACTCTTCAGTCATGCCTCTTCCGTTATCCTCAACTGAGAAGATAAGGCGGTCTTCTGCGGGGTTCTCAGTTATTTCGATCGTCACATCTGTTCCGCCTGCCATTACACTGTTTTCTGCAATATCAAGCACATGTGCGGACAAATCCTCAAGCATCAGTGTCACTTCCCGATGTAATTTATGTTTCTTCTAGTATAATCAGATTGCTGTGGCAGTCCAGCCACAATTTACGGAGGTGAAGTCCCTTTGTTCAATATCGTCATCCATGGACACTTCTACCAGCCGCCCAGGGAAGATCCCTGGCTTGGCACAGTCCCAAAAGATCCTACCGCCGCGCCTGATCACGACTGGAACGAGCGGGTATACAGCGAGTGTTACAGACCAAACAGTGCGGCTCGCATACTCAGCTCCGACGGGCTTATCCTCTCCACTATGAACAACTATTCTCATCTGAGTTTCGACTTCGGCCCTACTCTGCACAGATGGATCGAACACGAGGACGCCAAGCTCAACAACTCCATCATACGATCAGGCGGAAAGGCGATCGCCCAATGCTATAACCACATGATAATGCCTCTTGCCTCCTCACGCGACAAGGTTACACAGGTCGTATGGGGGATCAGAGATTTCGAATACCGCTTCGGCAGGAAACCACACGGGATGTGGCTGCCTGAGACAGCAGTGGACCTTGAAACACTGGATATCCTGGCAAAAAAAGACATAAAATTTACGATCCTTGCCCCGCGGCAATGCCTCGCAGTTCAGAGACAGGGCACATGGCATGAGACACCCGGAGGAAATGGGCTCGACGTCACGCTCCCGTACATATGCAGACTCCCATCGGGACGCTCAATATTTATCATCTTCTATCACGGGAAGATATCACATGATATTGCATTCGGAGGACTTCTGGATAACGGTGACAGATTCAGCGAAGCGCTCGTCAGTTCGATAGAAGTACGGACAGAGGACAGGCTGCTCGTAGTCGCTACCGACGGCGAAACCTACGGACATCATCATAAGTTCGGAGAGATGGCGCTGGCACGCGCGTTTAAAAATCTTCTCTCAAATCCCGAAGTATCTCTGCCGGGCATAGAAGAGTTTCTTGAGAAACATCCTCCGACAGACGAGTGCAGAATAGTTGAAAATACCTCATGGTCGTGCATACACGGCATTGAACGCTGGCGCAGCAACTGCGGCTGCCACTCAGGCGGTGAAGCAGGATGGAACCAGGCATGGAGAGGGCCTCTGCGCGCGGCATTTGACAGACTCCGCGACAGGGTGGACGAGATATATGAGTCGTATATATCACGCTTTGGCGACGCATTTGCTCTGCGCGACCTGTCAATAGATCTTTTTAAATCGGGCATATATATTCCAAGGATGGAGAAAAGCGAGAGGGACAGAAAATTTCTAGGAGAATATCTAGGTGGGCTTGATGAAAAAACAGAGGATGAAATCCTTTCGCTGCTGGACGCCCAGAGGATGCGTATGTTCATGTACACATCATGCGGCTGGTTCTTTAACGATATTACAGGCGTAGAGACAAAACTGGTAATTTCGTACGCTATGCGTGCGGCGGAACTTACGCAGAACATATCCGGCAAAAACCTCATGGCAGATCTTATAGCCGACCTTGAAAATGTAAAGGGGAATGTTCCGGAGACCCCGAACGCAATGGTCATTGCGGAACGTGATATCATACCTCATATACCCACAACACAGCATACGGGATCAGACCCAGCCGAAAATGTATATGTAGCATCGGATGGCACAATGGTAAATAAGGAAGACATACCCTCTGGGGGAGGAACCGGAATGACAGAAATGAACTACGGAAGTAATCTCGCTCAGTCCCTGCTTTCGACACTCGAACGGGACCCGGCTTTCCGCAACATAGCATATTTTTCAATGGAAATAGGCATAACGCAGGAGATACCTACATATTCCGGCGGACTTGGGATCCTTGCCGGAGATATACTAAAAAGTGCTGCTGACCTTGGCGTTCCAATGGTAGGAATAACACTGCTCTATAAAAAGGGGTACTTTGTACAGAAGATAAACAAAGACGGGAGACAGACAGAACTCCCGGCAGAATGGGATCCTGCAGACAAGCTGACACTGCTTCCCAACCACGTTACAGTTGCCATGGAAGGCAGACAGGTAACAGTGGGAGTCTGGAGCTATGTTCTGTCCGGCCACTCGGGTCATCCGCTTCCTGTGCTCTTTCTGGACACGGACTTCCCCGAAAACACCCCGGAAGACAGGCTGATCACAGCGGAACTGTACGGCGGGGACAACAAGTACAGGCTATGCCAGGAACTGATACTCGGCATAGGCGGACTTCGCATGCTCCGCGATATGGGATTCAGAAATATAAACACTTTCCACCTTAACGAGGGGCATGCCGGGTTTATCTCACTGGAGCTCTTACGGGAACAGGGCTATAGTGACATCGAAAAGATCCGCAGCCAGGTCATATTCACGACCCACACGCCTGTTGCCGCAGGTCATGACTTTTTCTCCTACGATTTGATAAAACAGGTCATAGACGGAGGTTTCACAGAAATACTCCAGCACAGCATAGGAGGCAGCGGCCTTTCTATGACCGATCTGGCGCTTAAGTTCAGCCGTTATGTCAACGGCGTCTCGCGCAAACACGCAGAAGTCAGCCGAGAGATGTTTAAAGACCCTGCGATCGACTGGATAACAAACGGAGTTCACTCTACGACATGGACAGCACCTGAATTTGCAAAACTTTACGATAAACACATCCCAGGCTGGCGCAACTCCCCTGACAGGCTTATGCAGGCACTGCACATACCCGATCAGGAGATATGGAGGGCACATCAGGCTGCGAAGATGAAGCTTCTTGCGCTCATACTCGAAGAGACGGGGCAGGAACTTGACGCAGATATACTGACTATAGGATTTGCACGCCGCGCCGCTACTTATAAGCGTGCGGACCTCGTCTTTACCGATATAAAAAGGCTGCTTGAGATAGGTTCGGGGAAGCTGCAGTTCATATTCTCAGGCAAGGCCCATCCCCATGATGAACCCGGCAAGGACATGCTGCAGAAGATATATAACATCTCAAAGGAACTTGGGAAAGCAATGCCTGTCTTATTCATTGAAAATTACAACATCGGCTCTGCAAAGCTCATAACTTCAGGCGTCGATCTGTGGCTGAACACTCCTGAGCGCCCTCGCGAGGCGTCAGGCACAAGCGGGATGAAGTGTGTCCATAACGGGATAATGAACTTTTCGGTTCTTGACGGCTGGTGGATAGAGGGCTGCATTGAAGGACATACGGGCTGGGCGATAGGTCCGGAGCCGAGTGAAAACGACATGAACGGCTACGACGAATCAGAGGATGCCATGGACCTCTACAGCAAACTCGAAGGGAAGATAATCCCAACATACTATGGCAACCGGGAAAGGTGGATATTGATGATGAAGCTTGCGATATCAGTAAATGCAAGTTACTTCAACACGCACAGGGTCGTTGCGGAATACTGCGAAAAGGCTTACGGGACAATATTCCGCGGGCATTGATATGATGATGCCGAAGGAATTCTCACTGAAAATCCTGCATGTTGCGCCGGAATGCGCCCCACTCGCAAAAAAAGGAGGGCTGGGTGACGTTGTGGGCGCACTGCCGAAAGCGCTGCAGGAACTTGATATTGACGCACGCGTGCTGATCCCGGCGTGGCCGGGGGTCTTTGACAATGCAAAAAAATTCTGCACACAGGACAAAAAATTCATCGGCGATATCAGCATAGCCCTTAACTGGCGTGCGTGGACCGCGCACGTCTGGGAGGTAAAGCTCGACAGGCTGCACATCTATATGCTTGAACAGGATGAACTATTCTCAAATCCTGACATTTATCCGGAAAAGATGACAGTAGAAAGTTCTTTCCCCTTTCTGTTCTTATCTTTCGCTTCATTTGAACTTCCTTCTGTAACATGCTGGAAGCCGCAGTTCCTGCATGCCCACGACTGGACTGCGGCCCCTGTTCCGGCAGCGCTTCGCTGGCATAGGTACTACTCTTCGTTCAACGGCGATTATGACACCGTCTTCACTATTCACAACCTTGCTCATCAGGGGCTCTTCGACCCGTCGGCGCTCAGCGCATGGGGTTTTGACCCAAAAGCCTTCTCCCCGCTTGATCTAAACAGTATGGAGTTTTACGGACAGGTCAACCTCATGAAAGGGGCCATTATCACCTCTGAAGCAGTAACGACAGTCAGCCCGAGGTACTCGTGGGACATACAGACTCCGGGCGGAGGATTCGGACTTGATGGCGTCATAGTAGCCCACAAAAACAAACTTTGCGGCATAATCAACGGGATCGACTACGATGTGTGGAATCCGCTGACGGACAAGATGCTGCCCTGCAATTACAGCAGGTCAGACCTATCAGGTAAAACTAAATGCAGAGAAGCGCTTCTGGAAAAATGCGGCTTTAAGGATGACGGACGTCCCGTAGTGATATTCATCGGACGTCTCACAGAACAGAAGGGCATAGACATCATGCTGGATGCACTCGAAAAATTTCTGCCGGAAAATATTTACGCAGTAATCGTAGGGTCAGGTAACGAACTCTATAACCGAAAACTTTCAGAGTTTGCAGAAGATTATTCCGAATCTGTCCATCCTGTTGTCCGCTTTAGCGAAGAGATGGCCCATCTGGCTTACTCAGGCGGGGACATCCTCCTTATGCCATCGCTCTTTGAACCGTGCGGACTGTCTCAGCTTATTGCTTTCGCCTACGGGACCATACCGGTGGCACGTGCGACCGGCGGACTTGCAGATACAATCATAGATGCTGACGATTCAGCCGATGGCACTGGTTTCCTGTTCACAGAATACAGCATCGAAGAGCTCGTAAAAGCTTTGGATCGTGCCCTGGATGCAAAGCGCGACACAAAAAGGTGGAATAGGATAATCAACAATTCGATGCTGAGAGATTTTTCATGGGCCGCTTCGGCCAAAGCATATGCGGAACTTTACCGTAATATATTGACATCAGACTAATAGACACCTATATCGCAAAGAGCTATAATCGTACTATACCTATAATAAGTGATTTAATTCATTTATGCTCCATCTATTCATTACATAATCATCAAAAAACAATACAATGGAGAAACAGCAATGAGATCTGTCTATAATTTATCAACATTTTCTTAAGGGAGGCGGTTTCAATGATACACGGTAAATACGGCAGAGTTTTAGGTATCGTTCTTGCCGGCGGGAAGGGAGAACGCCTTATGCCTCTGACAAGGTACAGGGCTAAACCTGCAGTCCCCTTTGCTGCAAAATATCGCATCATCGACTTTGCACTCTCCAATATGGTCAACAGCGGTCTTTTTTCTATTTATTGCCTTATTCAGTTCAAGAGCCAGTCACTTCATGAGCACATCGGCAAAGGCTGGCAGTTCGGCAGCGCACTGCGAGGGCGCGACTTCTTTGTGAATGTAGTCCCTGCTCAGATGTGGGACGGCGAGCGCTGGTACGAAGGTACGGCAGATGCTGTATTTCAGAACATGCACCTGGTTACGCTATTCGATGCGGATAGGATATGCATATTCGCAGCGGATCATGTTTATAAAATGGACATAGAGCAGATGCTGCAGTTCCACATGGATACCAAGGCAGACATCACCGTTGCCGCATACGTAGTCCCGTCATGCGAGGCGCACCAGTTCGGGTGCATAGCAACAGACAAAACCGGCCGCATCATCGATTTCGTCGAAAAACCTGCAATCCCGCCCGAAATACCGGGCAGGCCCGGATTCAGTTTCGTATCCATGGGGAACTACATCTTCGAACGTGAGACGCTTGAAGAGTCGGTCCTTTCCGACAACGAGAGGAAGGACAGCACTCATGACTTCGGGCGCGATATACTGCCTATGCTCTATAAGAGCCACAGGTTAATGGCTTACGACTTCTCGACCAATGTCCTTCCGGGTGATGACAGGCCTTACTGGAAGGACGTAGGAAACATCAAAGCTTACTGGGAGGCCCACATGGACCTGCTGCACCATCCTTCAGCACTGAGCCTCTATAACTCACTCTGGCCGATTCGTACTGTATCATACTCAGACCCTCCGGGATTCACATATCCGGCGCATGACCACGAATGTTCAGTTGACGGATGCCTGCGCGCCGAGGCCAGCCGCGTGCTTGGCGCAGACATCCGCAGGAGTGTGCTCTCACGCAACTGTGTCATTAACTCAGGCGCCGTAATAGAAGAGTGCATAATAGGACAAGGCGTGGATATCGGTGAGAACTGCCGCCTGCGCAAGGTCATAGTTGATGCTCACAACAAAATTGCAGCCGGAACATCAATCGGATTTGATGCTGCGGCCGACGCTGAAAAATATTTCCGTGATCCGGACTCCGGCGTAACAGTAATTGGGATGCCGAAAATTCAGCTTCGAAAAAACCTTCAGATTCCCGGGGCTTACGAGAATATTTTCAGGTCTCCGGACGAGATGGGATTCTAGCTCAAATTTCACGGATAACAAATGTCGGCGTGGGAAGATCCTTTCCCACGCCGACATTTGTTATCAGAAACGTGCAGCCATTATTTCCCTTATACTTCGATTACGTATATTATGCATTGACAAATATTTCACCAAAGAGTAATCTACACTAGTTTGATAGGGATGGTGAAGATAATGGCAATAACACAAAAATGTCAATATGCGCTTAGAGCAATATACGAGCT
Source organism: Synergistaceae bacterium (assembly GCA_021372895.1). Classification (NCBI taxonomy): domain Bacteria; kingdom Thermotogati; phylum Synergistota; class Synergistia; order Synergistales; family Synergistaceae; species Synergistaceae bacterium. The sequence continues at coordinate 66,229 of JAJFTP010000081.1, read as the reverse complement.
CGCGTACCATCATAATGAAGGCCCCTGCAAGATAGGAACTATAGCAGAAGCTCAGGGGATCCCTGTCCGCTTTCTTGAAAACATACTCAACAGTCTTAAAAGCGCCGGATTAGTTGACTCGGCACGAGGTAAGGATGGTGGTTATTACCTGCTTCGCAACGCTGATTCGATCACGGTAGGAGAGGTGATACGTTTCGTTCAGGGATCGTTAGGACCTGTTGAATGCACTACCCGTATCGACGATGACTGCAGTTTCTATGAAGACTGCGTCTTTCGCCCACTCTGGGACAAGGCGCGTGAGGCGCTTGAAGCCGTCTACGATGGCACGACATTCCAGGATCTTGTGAACCAGTCAGAAAGCAACTGCCGCTCGGCGCTTTGCAACTGCGGCAGGAAGAAATAACACAATACATCAGAGGGGTGATTTGTAATGACACCGCGCAAAGTTTATCTGGACAACTCAGCAACAACTCAGGTCGATAAAAAAGTACTTGAGGCAATGATACCCTATTTTTCGGAAATATACGGCAATCCGAACAGCCTTCACGAATGGGGGCAAGAGGCAAGAAAAGGCGTTGACAAGGCACGCTCTCAAGTTTCAGAGCTGATAGGTGCACAGCCTAAAGACATAATCTTCACGGGCGGCGGAAGTGAAGCTGATAATCTGGCAATAAAGGGCACCGCATGGGCGATGAAGGACAAGGGCAAGCATATAATAACAAGCGCGATAGAGCACCACGCCCTTCTTGATACAGTTAAATGGCTAGGCAAAATGGGCTATGAATATACGATCCTACCTGTGGACAAATACGGACTAGTGGACCCGAAGGAACTTGAGGCTGCCATCAGACCAGATACTATACTTGCATCTGTTATGTTTGCAAACAATGAGATAGGCACGATCGAGCCGGTGGCAGAACTCGGTGAAGTATGCCACAAACACGGAGTCCTTTTTCATACAGACGGCGTTCAGGCAACAGGACACATCAAGATAGATGTCAAGGAACTGCCGATAGACATGATGACCATGGCAGCGCATAAAATGTACGGCCCTAAGGGTGTGGGAGCCCTTTACGCACGAAAGGGGCTAAAACTGACACCTGTAATACACGGAGGCGGCCAGGAGTTTGGATTGCGCTCAGGGACCGAAAACACTCCGGGGCTCATTGGTTTCGGAATGGCTGCGGAGCTCGCTGCGGAACGCCTTGCAAGCGGTGAGATCGAAAACGAAAGACGCCTTCGCGATAAACTTATCGACGGATTGCTTGAGAGGATACCGGAGACATTACTTACAGGACACAGAACACAGCGTCTTCCATACCACGTCAGTATCTGCGTCAAGTATATAGAAGGAGAAGGGATGCTTCTTCTTATGGATTCGGTCGGCATAGGAGTATCGAGCGGTTCTGCCTGTACTTCCGGCAGCCTTGAGCCAAGCTACGTTCTTCTCGCTCTGGGACTTGACCACTCCACGGCACACGGCTCGGTGCGCATGACACTAGGAAAGGACCTGGGCGACGAGGATATCGATTACGTTCTTGAACAGTTCCCGCCTATAGTCGAGAAACTTCGCGCCATGTCACCGTTCTACAACAAAAAGTAAATATAATCGATCTAAAAAGAGGAGAGGTTGCATTATGTACACTGAAAAAGTAGTTGATTATTTTATGCACCCACGCAACGCGGGAAAGATCGACGACGCCAATGCTATCGGAGAAGTAGGAAATCCGGTATGCGGCGACGTAATGAAGATATATCTCAAGATCAACGATAAAGAGATCATAGAAGATATAAAGTTCGAGACTTTCGGATGTGCGGCGGCTATCGCGACAAGCTCCATGGTCACGGAGATGGCAAAGGGCAAGACGATCAGCGAAGCCCTGAAAATAAACAATAAGGACGTAGCCGAAGCCCTGGGCGGGCTGCCGCCTGCAAAGCTCCATTGCTCAATGCTCGCCCAGGAGGGGATCGAGGCCGCCATTGCGGATTACTTCAGACGTAAGACAGGAAAGGTCCCTGAGGGCTTCAAAGCCCCGACGACATGCATAGAATGCGGCGGCTCATGCGGCGATGACACTTGCAGCGGATCGACTTCGCCTGCTGAAGAGGAAGAGCTTTTTGTAAGTGAGGATCACCGTGCCACAGAGTGAAGATATTAAGGGCAAAATAGTCGCGGTCTGCTCTGCCCCGCAAAAGGGCATGATAAAACACGACATTAAAGAGGGCGTGCTGATCAAGGAGATAGGGCTGGAGGGTGATGCTCATGCCGGTTTCATGCACAGGCAGGTCAGCCTCATCTCCATGGAAGATATACGCACTATGATGGCAAAGCTGCCCGACCTTATACCGGGCAGTTTTGCGGAGAACCTCACAACTGAAGGATTTGACCTCAGCCGGCTCAAAATCGGCGACAGACTCAGGGTAGGAGAGACGTTGCTCGAAGTTTCACAGATAGGCAAGGAATGTCATTCACACTGTGAGGTCTTCAAGAAAACAGGAGAATGTATAATGCCTAAAAAAGGCATCTTCACCCGTGTTATCGAGGGTGGTAAGGTTAAAGTCGGAGACACTATCCAGTTCGCAGAATAAAAATATCGGCAGAAATATACAGACAGCTATATTTTGCTTATCAGGCTGTCTGTATTTTTGTCTGCGAGCAAGGAACTTGGGGGATATCGTATGAAGGATACAAAAGATTCAGGGCATCATAACGTGAATGGACATGATGAAGGCTGTTCCTGCTGTTCCTGTTCAGCCGTTGACAATGTTTTTGAGGAATGCGAAGAGGAAGAAAAGACTGAGCGGGATGAATTCCGCAGAGAAATATTATTTCTTTCAATTATGGGGACCCTCTTTGCCTTATGTCTCATAGCAGAAGAATTCTTTGCCGAACATATCAATGGCTACGTGTTGAACACGGCGTTTCTTGCCCTTTATCTGTTCTGCGGGTTTCCTGTGCTGAAAGTCGCATTTCGGGCCCTGTTAAAGGGAGATGTTTTCAACGAATTCACTCTGATGGGCGGAGCGACACTTGCGGCGGTTGCCATAGGCGAGATGTCGGAAGCCGTTGGCGTAATGATATTCTACAGACTTGGAGAAGCGTTTCAGGAGAAAGCCTCTTCGCAATCACGCCGTTCAATAAAAGCGCTGTTAGCGCAAAAACCGCTATTTGCACGCCTTATAAGGGACGGAATACCCATAAATATTGATCCAAAGGAAATAGTTAAAGGGGACATAGTCCAGGTACTCCCCGGAGAAGTTATACCTATAGACGGGATAGTCAAAAACGGGACCTCTCTGGTCGATTGCTCTGCAATAACCGGAGAATCTATGCCTGTTGCCGTTGGATCCGGAGGGACAGTACACGGTGGAACGCTTGCGCTTGACGGTCTTCTTACTATAGAAGCCGCAGGTCCGTTCGAAGATTCAACAATATCACGCATGCTGGAGATGATCCAGAATGCGGTGACCCGTAAATCACCCACGGAGCGATTTATCACACGCTTCTCAAAGTGGTACACTCCGGCTGTCTTTACCCTTGCTGCAATGGTGGCCTTTATTCCGCCGCTCACCGGAAACGGGGACTTTCATGAATGGTTCTACCGGGGACTCATTTTGCTGGTCATATCCTGCCCGTGCGCACTTGTAATATCCATACCGCTCGGATACTTCGGCGGCATCGGAAGTGCTTCGAAAAAAGGCATCCTCGTCAAAGGCGCAAATGTCTTTGACGCAGTAAACAAAGTTACAATCGCTGTATTTGACAAGACAGGGACCCTTACATACGGACAGTTCAAGGTCGCAGAAATAGTCCCGTCAAATGGGATCAGCATTGATGAACTGCTTAAGATCGCAGCTTCGGCCGAGGCAGGGTCAAACCATCCGGTTGCAAAATCGATCTTGGCAGCGGCAGGGGATATTCCTCTCCGCCAGGACTTACAGGTGACTCAGATCGCTGGCAAGGGGATGCTGCTTGCTGACAAAGGAGATACTGTAGTCGTAGGAAACTCCGCTCTTATTGCAGACTATGGGATCAGAACGCCGGAAGTTTCTGAAACCGGCACAGTCGTCCACGTTATGAAAAACGGGATATACATAGGTTATATTATCGTCACAGACAGCATAAGGAAAGAATCCTACCAAGCGGTTAAGGAGCTTCGAGAGCTTGGTGTTAAGGGGATCTACATGCTCACCGGTGACAGAGAAGAAGTTGCAAAATATGTTGCGAATGAACTTGGACTTGACGGTTATCGTTCAGAGCTTCTGCCCGGCGATAAAGTAGAGGCACTTAGGGATATATGCGGCGGGGACACTGCAAAAACACTTTATGTCGGGGACGGCGTGAACGACGGCCCGGTATTGGTAACATCCGAGACCGGGATAGCAATGGGCGGGTTCGGATCGCAGGTCGCAGTGGAAATAGCCGATGCTGTTATCCTTGACGATTCTCCTCTGAAGGTTGCGGAACTTCTCCGCGTTGCGAAAAAAACACATGTAATAGTATGGGAAAATGTTATTATGGCTCTTGGAGTTAAGGGGATATTCCTCGTCTTCGGCGCAGTCGGGCTTGCAGGGCTTTGGGAAGCGGTTTTTGCCGATGTCGGGGTAGCACTGCTTGCCATATTGAATGCAACGAGAGCATCAAGGGGTTAGCCGGAATATAAGGCAAATATGCACAGTTGTATCTGCTTTAATCTGATACAATGATCACAAGAAACAAATAAACCTCACGGAGGTGTCATATATGTTAACAAGTTCAAGAAATCAGTTCAAAGGGATAGTTACATCAGTCAAAAAAGGCGCCGTAAACGATGAGATTGTCATTAAGCTGCCAAGCGGGACCGAGCTTACGGCAATCATCACAGAGACAAGCACAGAGGCTCTTGGACTTGCTGTTGACAAAGAGGCCGTTGCGCTGATAAAGGCGACATGGGTAATAATTGCCACAGACCTTCAGGGCATCAGATTATCCGCGCGCAATCAACTGAAAGGAACTGTCAGGGAAATCAAGGCAGGCGCAGTCAATAGTGAGATAGTCGTCAAGCTTGACGGAGGCGAGGATCTTGTCGCAGTCATAACCTGCGAAAGCACACAGAAACTTGGGCTATTGCCCGGCAAACCTGTTACCGCACTGATAAAGGCATCCCACATAATAGTCGGAGTCGCAGAATAAGTTTCCATAATACGTCCGTAACTCTCCCCGTACTCTGTGACGCCACCGACATTGAGAAATGCCGCGCCGCATAGTTTGATGCCGCTGCAGATAAACTCGAGACGATGTTGCCTTAGCCGAACACTAAGATGGCAGCCAAAACAGATTTAGCTTGACTAAACCCGCAAGGCGGAGGAAAATTATTCATCTTAAAGAATACATGGGAAATTGTATCCAGCGGGGGGGTATAAAAACATGGACAGCAAAAAAAGGGAACATATACTTGAGTTGCTTGAAAAAAACGGCCGGTATGAGCCAAAAGAGATAGCCGCCATGCTTGGGTTAGAAATTGAGGAAGTAAAAAAAGAAATAGAGTCCATGGAAAAAGAGCATATTATCTGCGGCTATCATGCTCTGGTCAACTGGGACAAGACTGACGACGATAAAATCTCGGCACTTATCGAGCTTAAGGTGATTCCTCAGAGAGGCAACGGCTTTGATAAAATAGCTGAAAAAATATACCAATATCCGGAGGTAGAATCGCTATACCTTATGTCCGGCGGATATGACTTTACAGTAATCCTAAAAAAAGCAACCATGAAAGAGATCGCCTTTTTCGTCTCTTCCAAACTCGCGGTCATAGAAGAGGTTCAGAGCACGGCGACACATATAGTGCTCGTGCGCTATAAAGATCATGGCATACCGCTTGTCAATATCAGGAAAGATATGCGGATGGTGGTAACTCCATGAGAGATATGATTTGCGACAAAATTAAAAACATAAAACCGTCAGGTATACGCAGGCTGTTCGACATCGCAAACGAGATCCCTGACGTCATATCGCTCGGTGTCGGAGAACCTGACTTCGACACGCCTTGGCATATACGCGAGGAAGGCATCTACGCACTCCAGAAGGGCCGCACATTTTACACTTCCAATTCTGGGCTGATTGAACTGCGCGACGAGATATGCGGCTATATAAAGCGCAAATACGGTCTTGAATATGACAGTTCTTCGGAAGTAATGCTGACCATCGGAGGCAGCGAAGCCATTGATGTCGCTTTAAGGACGATACTCAACTCCGGAGACGAGGTCGTCTATCCGGAGCCATGCTTTGTCTCTTATCAGCCATGCATCCTTCTCTCGGACGGAGTGCCGGTTCCTATAGAACTGAGCGCAGATACCGACTTCCGCCTCACACGCGGGCAGCTTGAGGCAGTTATAACCGACAAGACAAAGGCGCTGCTTATTTCATATCCCAACAACCCCACCGGCGCAATAATGGAGCGAAAGGATCTTGAAGACCTTGTTGATGTCATAATCAAGCATGACCTTATAGTAATCAGCGATGAGATATACAGCGAACTCTCATATAGGAACAGCCACGTCAGTATCGCCTCCCTGCCAGGCATGCAGGCGCGTACCATACTTATCAACGGTTTCTCCAAGGCCTATGCAATGACGGGATGGCGCCTCGGCTACGCACTTGCTCCGGCACATATCATGGAATACATGATAAAGATACATCAGTTCGGGATCATGTCGGCACCTACGATCAGCCAGTATGCAGCAATCGACGCACTCAGGAACGGAGACAAGGACGTTGAAATGATGAAAACGGCCTATGACCAGAGAAGGCGCTACCTTATGGAGGCGTTCCGCGAGATGGAGCTGCCCTGCTTTGAGCCTTTTGGGGCGTTCTACGTATTTCCGGACATCTCCGAGTTTGGGATGACCTCAGAGGAGTTCTGCACTGCACTGCTTAAAGCAGAGAACGTGGCTGTCGTACCTGGCTCGGCCTTTGGAGAATGTGGAGACAAATATGTGAGAATATCCTATGCTTACTCGGTAGAGGAACTCAAAGAGGCTATGAAACGTATCTCCAGATTCATAGATAAGCTGCGGGGCTGAGAAACACATAACCGCTGCAGGAAAGCTCAAACTATACAAGCGATCCATCTTAATGCTATGCAATATGTACAGTTTGAAATACCTGCAGCAGGCTATATAAAACTGTTTTGAGCCCTGTTCAGACTATAGGAACGGCGACCTTCCCTTCAAGCCAGAAGACGGTCGCCAGTTTTATTCCCTGCCTGCTCTTATTACACCTCTGCTGCTTATGGGAGAGTGAATTCTATCTCCTTCGATCCCATTATGTTGCAGGCAAGCTGGATCCGCAATCTAGCCCCTGATTTCAGCCCCTTGAGTATGACGCTGTCGCTGAATCCCTCGGACGAGCCCTGCTTTGTATATTGTTTCAGCACAAGCTGCTTGTTTCCTTCAATGATGCTCATTACCAGGATATAATGCTTGTTAGGGTCGTTAACGTTATGCTGTGCAGTAACATTGAGCGTTTCTCCCGATGCGTCCCAAGTCGCGGATATATTCTTGGGCGGATGTGCGAATGCAGAGCCGGACGCTAAAACCATCACCGTCAACGCCATTAGGATCGTTATAATTTTCCTCAATACTATCACTTCCCCGTCTGATTTATTTTACCATGACTGTTAAGGAAACGCTGAATGATCAAATACACAAAGAATTACGGTAAAACTATCGCTTGCCTGCACCACGCGCGCCTGACTAAGGACGACGCATCGATCAGCAGCGATCCCTCAAATAACTTCCGCATCGTAACCGGCATCCCCAATGAGCGCGACCAGTTCTGCCGCTGATAGCGGGGTGCTTACGATAACCTTTTTTGTCTCCAGGTCCAGCGATTTGACTGTGCCCACTGAACTTTCTATAGCGTCACGTATCCGCTTTGCGCAGTGTTCACACATCATATCGGGAATTATTAGGATATATTCTGTCATAGGATATCCCTCCAATCTATTTTTCCGCCGCCCCTGCTATGCGCAGGGAATTGAGAATGACCGTTATGGAGCTTGCCGCCATCGCCAGCTCTGCAATCAAAGGGTGGAGAAGTCCGGACATAGCAAGCGGAATTGCAATTATGTTGTATATGAACGCGCCAAAGAGGTTCTGTCGTATGATCTTCCACGTTTTGGATGATATTTTTACAGCCGAGACTATTTTCGAGAGCCCCCCCCTTAAGATGACGATATCCGCACTGTCAACCGCAAGGTCCATACCACCGCCCATTGCAATTCCTACATGAGCCCCTTTAAGCGCCGCCGCGTCATTTATTCCGTCGCCGGCCATAAGGACTTTTCTGCCCTGACTCTGCGCTTTATTGACTAAGGATAATTTATCTTCAGGGCGAACCTCCCAGTTCACATTTTCAATCCCGACCTCGGCTGCCACTTCAAGGGCGACCTCCATGCCGTCGCCTGTCGCCATTATCGGAGTTATACCCAGCGAAATAAGTTCTGCAACGGCATTGCGCGAGTCCTCCCTGATCGAGTCGGATACGGAGAAAAAACCTACAGGCTCCCCGTCTCTGCGAACTTCTACAATACTTCTCGAAAGTGCGGACCTTCCTGTCCATTTTGATCTGGATGAAGGGGTCGGGCGTCCGACAAACCATTCCACCCCTTTCCAAGTACCGTATACTCCATCTCCGGGGATCTCTTTTATATTATCAGGTTTGTCGGAGATATCATGTTTTCCTATTGCTTTAACGACTGCCGTCGCTATCGGATGCCCCGAGCCTGATTCAAGAGCATAAACGTAAGAAATTGCATATTCCGGAAGATCCCACTCAACAACGGCGGGCTCGCCTTTTGTAATGGTGCCGGTCTTGTCCAGTATTGCGTAATCTACCTCGTGCAGCGTTTGTATCGCCTCGGCATTGCGTATAAGAAGCCCGTATCGGGAGGCCTCTCCGGTACTCACAACGAGCGCAAGCGGCGTTGCCAGGCCCAAGGCACATGGGCATGCTATGACAAGGGTAGCCACAAAAGCATAGGCGGCAGCGCCTGCAGGTGAAGTAAAAGCCGTCGGCCACGGAAGATAAGCGCCTATTGGCGCGATTATGGACGATAGCTTATCAAAGGCGAAGAACCAGGCCAGTGCACTCAGAACAGCAAGTGTCATTACGGCAGGGACAAACTTAAGTGTTATCCTGTCGGCAAGTGCCTGAAGCGGGACCTTGCTTCCCTGAGCTTCCCTGACCAGATCAAGCATTTTAGAAAGGAATGTGTCCTCTCCGGCCTTAGTAGTGCTTATCGTCAGGACTCCTGAGAGGTTCATTGCCCCACCTGTTACACCGGAACCGACGTCCTTAGTGACCGGCACTGACTCTCCTGTAAGCAGAGATTCATCTACTCCCGAAAGCCCCTCTATTACCACACCGTCAAGCGGTATCCTTTCACCTGGGTTGACTCGGATCACAGTTTCCGGCTTGACAGCCTCCACCGGCACCATAAGCGTTTCACTGCCATTGACGACGCGTGCCTCACGCGGTTGAAGAGTGAGCAGTTTTTTGACCTGTTTTGCAGCCCTGTCGCGCAGATGTGATTCTATATAACGCCCGGTCAGGTGCAGCATCAGAATCATGACTCCGATCGTGCCAAACGACGGGATCATGACGCCAAGCATATTCATAACAGAGGTAAGCCATGAGGCCGACGCGCTTATGGATATCAGAGTGTCCATATTCGTATGCCCATGAGTAACGGCTATCCTGGCACCGCGCAGCGTTTTACGTCCCCCCCAGAAGATCGCTATACCTCCGACGATGACCTCTGTTATCCCATACCATCTGAAATGGATCCCCATAGTCATATGCATGAACATCAGAATAGACATAGGTATGCCAAGCAGCATTATGAAGATAAGATCCCTGCGTGCCTCCCTGTAACGTATATCATCAAGGTCAGCAGGCGCCTCTTTCAATATGGAATAGCCGCTTTTTTTAACTGCCGATTCAAGCATTTCAAACGTTACCGTTCCATCAGCAATAACGAAGACACTCTCGGTAGCAAGGTTGACAGAGGCATAAGAAACGCCCGGAACCTTTAACAATGCTCTCTCAACTATGCGTGAGCATGTTGTGCATGTCATGCCTGTTACACGAAAGGACATCTTGTTCTCTATGCTGTCCATCATATGAGCTCCTTCAATAATAAAAATTTTCTCTCCTGTATCTTGCCTGAAATGAAAAGCCCGTTATAATATGTACGTTGGCCGGAGAGCTGTCCGAGTGGTCTATGGTGACTGACTTGAAATCAGTTGGGTGTCACAGCCCCAGGGGTTCGAATCCTCTGCTCTCCGCCATTAACCGACTAATATGCGGCCCGTACAGCACGGAGCCGCTTTTTTATTTCCATGACAATAATATACTGCGCGCCATTCCAGCAACAGGCATGTTTTGCTGATTAAACGGGTATGTAAAGACACTCAAAAACATACATTACAAAAATATGATAGAATTTTCAGCAGGGAGACAAAAATTTGATTTGGAGGTTACGTCTGATGAAAAAAATCACTCTGGCGCTCATTCTGGTTTTTATGTTAACAGCTCCTGCACTTGCCGTATTCAGTTCCAAAGGACAGATCCCGAATGGAGAACCACTAGAGTACAGGGGGCTCAAAGTGACATCCGATGGAGTAAATATAATTATTGTGAACAGGGGAGACAAGACGGTGACATTCTCAGCAGCCCTTGCGTTCGTTGACAAAAATCGCAAAGAGGTAGGGGATGTTTTTATAGAAGAGACAGTACTTGAACCACAGGAGCACAAACAGTTTACAAAGCTTTACCTCAAGGGGGATGAAAAACTGGCAAGAAAGGCAGAATCATTACGCTGGACAATCTACACCCTTGAGGAAAAATAATACGGCAAAATCCTCCTCGATCTGCTGCCATTGACTGGCATATGCATATATCCGGCCAGCATCCGCCCTGTCTGACCGGATCAAGCAACAAGAATATCTTTTATTTTCGTTCGAGCGTCATGGATCTATAACGGAAACGGGGCTAAATCTGTGCCTCGCATTTTCTTAAGAGCCTGTCCCAATTCTCTTCGATGTCCGACTGTGCCTTTTCAACAAGATCCATGCGTTCACTGCCTTTTTTGAAAAGATGAGAATATCTGCCTTGTGTGCGAAGGAATTCTTCCAGGGGCACGAACTCCTTCGGTTTATAAGAAATGATATGTTTTCCGTCTGCTACTTCATAGATGGGCCAGAAACGGCTGTCGGCCGCAAGTTTACATACTTTCATCTGGTCGCCGGGCTTTATCTTCCAAAAGAGCGGACATGGCACAAGAACGTTTATAAAAGCCGGCCCAGGTGTTTCCACCGCACGTTTGACCTTTGTGATCAGATCTATCGGGTCGTACAGCGTCGTCTGAGCAGCATAAGGGATATTATGGGCCGCGACTATCTCAGTCAGATCCTTCGCAAGCTGCAGCTTCCCAGGGATCACGCTTCCGGCCGGAGATGTTGTGGCGTTTGCGTTTACCGGTGTCGCGCTGCTCCTTTGAGCACCGGTGTTCATATAACCCTGGTTGTTATAGCATATATAAGTAAAGTTGTGTCCGCGCTCCAGAGCGCCGGAAAGTGACTGGAGGCCGATATCGTAAGTCCCTCCGTCACCGCCGAATGCCACAAATTTAATGTTTTCCTTTGCCCTGCCCTTTCTGACGAGGACTTTATGCGCTGCTTCCACGCCGGAAATACCGGCTCCTGCATTCTCGAATGCGACGTGCATGAACGGCACCCGCCATGCACTGTAAGGATAGACCGTAGTGGAGACCTCCATACATCCGGTTGCGCCCACAACAACAATAGGATCGTCTATGGCCATGAGGGCCTGCCTCACAGCGGTAGGCGCACCGCACCCAGGACACATGCGGTGCCCTTCCGTCAGCGGATTCTGTTTTTTTGTAAGTTCTTTAAGGTTAATCGCAGCCATCTTTGTCATCCTTCTCAAGAAGTCCTATATATCTTACGCTGCCGTAGTCATTATTTATAAGCCGGCAGAATACATCCTCCGCGTCTTTCGGATAGAAGTCGCGCCCGCCAAGGCCAAATATGTATTCCTGCAGAGGAACGCGCTGTTCCAATCCGTAGAGCGCTGATTTTATCTCAGCAGCAAGGGGTGACGTGCCTCCTATGCTGGCACTCCTGTCGAGAACGGCAACCCCAAGTTTTCCATTAACAATCCTCATTATTTCATCCCTAGGGAACGGCCGGAAGAAACGCACCCTCAAACAGCCGGCCTTTATTCCATCCTCCCGCATCTCGTCCACAACATCCTTCACTACTCCGGCTGCAGATGACATAACTATAATAAGGTAATCAGCATCATCAGCCATATATCCTTCAGCCGCAGGATAATTGCGGCCGGTATGCTCTTCAAGCTCCTTAGAGAGTTCCTTGTAGACACGCGGGACATTGTTCATTCCCTCCATCTGATTCCTCTTGATTTCGAAGTAATACTCCGACATAGTGAACGAACCATAGGAGACAGGATTATCCACATCAAGCAGCGGAAGTGTCGGACATCTCTCTCCGACAAAAGATTTCACCGTCTCATCAGAAAGGATCTCAACAGGCTCGTAGCAGTGGCTTGTGATGAACCCGTCCTGACAGACAAAGACCGGCGTCAGCACATCCTTGTGCTCAGCGAGGCGGACAGCCAAAAGCACCGTATCGTAGACCTCCTGCGCATCCTCGCAATATATCTGTATCCAGCCAGAATCACGCTCCGGCATGCTGTCAGAGTGGTCGCAGTGGATGTTGACCGGAGCTCCGAGACATCTGTTGACAAGCCCGAATACGATTGGGGCACGGAAAGCAGCGGCTATCGGAAATATCTCGTGCATCAGGGCTACTCCGTTTGCACTGGATGCCGTCATGACCCTGGCGCCGGCCACTGAAGCCCCGACACATGCCGTTATCGCAGAGTGCTCACTTTCAACCGCGACATATTCAGAATCAACTCTTCCGTTTGCAACGAACTCGGCAAATTTAACAGGAATCTCAGTAGACGGAGTAATCGGGTACGCGGCTACCACATCAGGGTTTATCTGCCTCATGGCTTCGGCAAATGCAAGGTTGCCCGACGTCATTTCCTTATGCTTATCCGACATGATCGGCCACCGCTCCCGGGTCTTCCCCGTGACGCACAGCTTCACCGGTAAAATCAGACTCCGGATGCATCGAAATGGCCTTGACCGGACAGATTTCTGCACAAATACCGCAGCCCTTGCAGAAAAAGAGGTCGATCCCGCAGATCTTACCCTCGCCATCCGTCTGAACGGACATATCAGGACACTGTGCCCAGCATTTAAGACAAGAGACGCATTTTTTCAGGTCAAGAAGCGGACGCACGCTCCGCCACAGACCGGTCTCGACATTCAGCGCAGAAGCCCCCCATGCGACCGTTCCCGGCGGCACATCCTGCCAGCATTGAGGCTTATTCATGCCAGCACTGCCTCCTCACGTCCACGAAGTATTGCTCGGCGGTTAGCCTCAAGGACCTTTGCAGGGAGATGCTCCATCTTCTTCGTGAAGTGGTCGGCAAAGACTTCAACCGGGACATCGGGAAAAACATATGACAGCGCTCCGAGAAGCGGTGCGTTTGGCCTGTTCTGTCCAAGTTCCTCAAGAGTTATCTTGGTCGCATCGACAACGAGAACTCTGGCGTCCTTGGATATATGCAGACGTCCGCGGACAGTCTGTGCATCCTCTGCAGTATTTACAAGGTACATGGCGTTCCTGGCACACCCTTCGTTAGGGTGCGCGCTCTCAAGCATAGTCGGGTCCACTACAACGACTATATTAGGATTCTGTACGCCGCAGCGGCGGCGAATCGGACTGTCAGATACCCTGTTATAAGCTTTCATCGGTGCTCCCTGGCGCTCGGCGCCATATTCCGGGAAAGCCTGTACATGCTTACCACCCTCAAAAAGAACTTCGGCAAGGATAGCAGAAGCGCTCTTTGCTCCCTGTCCTCCGCGTCCGTGCCAGCGTACTTCGATCGTCCTGTTTTTCTTATCCTGCATTGTTACTCCCCCTTCTAGTATAGAAAAAGGGAGCCCTTCATAAAAACGAAGGGCTCCCTCAACTCGCTTGAACAAACAGCGCTAAGCGCCGATCCTGCGAGGAGGAGCCGCGTTAATAATTATTATAATGATGTTCTGATTCATCTTAAACAACATTCCGCTTCCTCCCTCTCTCCCAGATTGCTAGGTATGATATCACCCCTGCGCGCCTGTGTCAAACATTAATTTTCAATACGCCCAATGACGCTTATTGCTTAATAACCGACAGCAAGACTATTATGCACTTGACAATTTTTAAATTTCATACATAATACATCAGTTGTAGTGATCTACAATGGACAATTATGTCCAATCACACGGCTCAAAGAAGCCATTCGCTGTTGCAGAAAGACCCTTCCGCCTATCGCGGCTTGCTGTAGTATATCACTGGGGAGTTTTACGATTGCCTTACTCTGGTTGCGCCATACGTAGGGATTTCGTGCAACGGCGTAAACAGGGGAAGCTCTAAAAAATATGTTTCTGCTGCAATTGCAGCAGGAGTTTTTTGGAGTGTGCCCAGGGAGGTAATTTTATAATGACACAGGAAACAACAGTAAAATTCTCTGATTTCAACCTGAGGCCTGAGTTGCTCAGCGCACTTGAACGCAAGGGGTTTGAATCACCCATGCCGGTCCAGGTAAGAGTCCTTGAGGACGAATCGCTCATCGAAAGCGACATGATAGTCCAGGCCAGGACGGGATCAGGCAAGACACTCGCATTTGCGCTGCCGCTCATCAATCATATGGATCCCAAACTCAGGGAACCACAGATAATCGTACTCTCTCCGACGCGTGAACTCGCCCAGCAGACAGCACGTGAATTTGCGTGGGTCGGCACAGGCTGCGGCGTGCGTGTCGCCACACTTGTCGGTGGTATGGATATGGAACGCCAGGTCCGCGCGCTCCGCGAAGGAGCAAATGTCGTTGTCGGAACGCCGGGAAGGATCCTCGACCATATCCGCAGGGGCACGTTTAAAGGAGAGGCGATCCACAGTATCGTTCTGGATGAAGGCGATCACATGCTGGACATGGGTTTCCGCGAGGAAATGGAGGCTATTCTTGAAACAATGCCGCATGCAGAGAGAACATGGTTATTCTCCGCTACCATGCCGGCTGAGATCATGTCGTTAGCAAGACAATATCTCGACGCACCCAAGAAAATATCTCTGGTCTCCGATATTACAATGCATGAGGACATCACACAGAAAGCATACATAATCCCCTCACGCAAACGATTTGAAGGACTTACAAACGTTCTTATATGGGAAGCTCCCAGCAGGGCACTGCTCTTCTGCGGCACAAGGGCCGAGACGCAGGACATAGCGGATAAACTCTGTGACATAGGCTTCCGTGCAGCAGCTATACACGGGGACATGAGCCAGCGAGAGAGAAACAACGCACTTGGCTCTCTCCGAGGCGGACGTGTGGCAATTCTTGTTGCAACCGACGTTGCAGCACGCGGTCTTGATATCGATGCTGTAAGCCATGTCATCCAGTTCGGTCTTCCGCAGAATCTTGAAGCGTTTGTCCACCGCAGCGGGCGCACAGGGCGTGCCGGACCTGAGGGCAGCAACATGCTGCTCCTTACGGCACGTGAGGCCAAACAGTTTAAATTTATGGCATCCAACGCGGGCTCAAAGATGAAGATGGAGTGGATACCGGCTCCGGACGCGGCGGCAATAGAAGGACAGTCGCGCATACGTTTTGAGAAAACTATCCTTGACCATGCCCTGGAATCGGATGAATTTCAGACATGGGCCTCAGATATCCTCACGCGCGAAGAGGCTCCTATGCTTGTTTCCGGTCTGCTTGCCAAGGCATATGGGGATCAGCCCGCAGGCTATAGCATCCGCGATGACGTAGAGCTTGAGATGAGCCGTGAAAAGGGGCGCAGCAATGACAGACCGCAGAATACATCCCGCCCGACAGGCGGCAGGGGAGATATCGGCAATAAAGAACGATTCAAGCGCCCTGATATGGCCGGCGGCATAGCAATACAATTTACCGTAGGCCGCGCTGATGGCTGGGAAGTCGGTCCCCTTCTCGGCATGATATGCCGCTGTATAGGCATAGCCCGCGAAGATGTCGGCAACATCAAGCTGAGGGACACCAGCGCAACCGTTGAGCTCTCAGCCAGGGGCGCATCGCTTTATGATGCGCGCAAAGAACGTCTGACTCATGAAGGACTCAACACATCATCTGTCCGCACAATAGAATCACGCGGCGGCGAACGCCGCGAATCAGGCAGCGGGTCCCGTCAGGACAGCAGGCCGCAGCGCAGGGAACGTGACCACAGATCCGACAGCTCACGTGAAAAAGATTCTGACCGCCAGAAAAGGCGCCGCTTCACCAAGTAACCTTTAACTGCTGCAGAATAACCAACGTGCGGAATTCTTTACATAAGAGTCCCGCACGTTTTTTATGTCCATAGATTTGTGATATACTCTTCAGTCATCACTAACTGAATAAATCATACAGAGGAGCTGATGTGATGAATAGAATCGCACTTGTCGGCTGCGGCAATGTCGGAACGGCGCTGCTTGAGATACTACATGAGAAACGTTGTGAACTTGATAAGAGGTATGGCTTCAAGTATAGGGTTACCTTGATAACCGACCTTATGAAGGGCACAATACTTGACCCGGAAGGCCTTGATCTGGAAAATATCCTTCATGTGATACATAAGGACAGGACTTTTGCCGGACTTTCCCAGGCAAAAGGGACTTTTGCGGAGCTACTTGAGAAGTCCGGTGCGAATATGCTTGCCGAGGCAACCCCGACAGACCTGAAGACAGGGGAACCGGGGCTTACTCACATCAGGGAGGCTCTGTCACGCGGCATAGACGTCGCGACTTCCAACAAGGGACCTATAGCCATTGCTTACGATGAACTCAATAAACTTGCAGCTGACTGCGGGGCTGAACTTTGTTACGAAGGCGTAGTAATGAGCGGCACACCGCTCATTCAGATGGTGCGCCAGGGGATGGCAGGATGCTCGGTAACAAAAATAGAAGGGATCCTTAACGGAACTACAAATTTTATACTCTCAAAAATGGACGCAGGCGCAACATACGCAGAAGCACTCGAGGAAGCAACTTCTCTCGGCTATGCCGAGGCTGATCCATCCAGAGATATTGAGGGCTGGGACGCTGCCGTTAAAGTCTCCATCCTTGCTAAGCTGCTTTTTGGCCAAAATATCCCCGTCTCAGAAGTAGACAGAACAGGCATAACCGTAATTACTCCGGAGAAAATCTGCGAAGCGAGACAAGCCGGCTATGCTGTCAAACTTATCGCCGGCATCGAAAAAGGAGCTTTTGGCATCCACGCTTACGTAAAACCTAAAGAAATCCCCTTGGCACACCCGCTGGCCTCTATAGACGGAGCAACAAACGCAGTTACGATAACTACCGACAACTTGGGTGAAGTCACTCTCATCGGACCCGGGGCAGGGCGCCGCGAGACGGGACAGGCACTGTTATCTGATTTGATATCGATGTCGCTGTAGTGACAGCGACATCTGCATCTTAAACATCAGACCGGCATTGGATACAAAAACGGGACCTGAAGTAAACCAGGCCCCGTTTTTCATTGATTTGCTGTAGCTCTGTAATATTTACAATAGCCCAGCTATCGCTCAGCAACCGCTTATTCGCATCAAAATTATCTCTTAAGCTCTCCGGATTTGATTTTGCCGTCAAAATCAACGACGAGACGCTTTAGTTCCCTAGAGAGCAGCAGAAGTCCTACAAGGTTGGGTATCGCCATAAGGCCGTTGAGTGTATCGGCCAGATCCCAGAGATTCACCAGTATTTCAGCTCCGCCCCATCCACCGAGCACAACCAATGCGATCCAAACCACCTTAAACGGCTTTATCATCGATGACCCTTTGCAGAGATAAACGAGAGCAGTCTCTCCGTACCAGTACCAGCCAAGTATTGTAGAAAATGCAAACAGGGAAAGTGCCAGAGAAAGAATCATCGAACCTGCACCGCCAAGAGTCGAGGAGAATGCCGTAAGTGAGAGCTGGGCTCCGGTGAGGCTCGGCTCACTTGTAAGAACCCCGGTCGTAAGGATCGCTGTTGCAGTCAGCGTGCATATTACGATAGTATCCATGAAAACTTCAAACAGACCATAGAGTCCCTGACGTACCGGATGGTCCACCCTTGCCGTGCAGTGTACCATAGGGGCAGAGCCAAGACCGGCTTCGTTAGAGAACACGCCGCGCGCGATCCCGCGTGTGATAGCTGTCTTGACGGCCCAGCCAGCGAGAGCACCGGGAATCGCCATAGGATCTCCGAACGCCCCCTGGAACGCCGTACTTATAGCTCCCGGAAGCGCGTCCAAGTGATTGAAAATAACGGCCAATGCGCCAATAATGTAGAAAATAGCCATGAAGGGAACAAGATAAACCGTAACTGTTGCGATACGTGTAATACCGCCCCATATAACCAGTCCGGTAAGGATGGCCAGCACGACCGCCGTATAAATATGCGGGATCCCGAACGCCAGCGCGATACCTTCCGTAGTGGAGTTGGACTGTACCATGTTGCCTATGCCGAAGGAGGCGAGAAATGCAAATAATGCGAACAGCACTGCCAGCCATTTCATTCCAAGCCCGTTTTCAAGGATATACATAGTTCCGCCGCGGTACTCACCCATCTCATCCTTCTCACGATAACGGACCGCGAGCGTTACTTCACAGAACTTTGTAGTCATTCCGAAGATTGCTGATATGAGCATCCAAACAAGTGCACCGGGACCACCGAGGTGGAGTGCTGTCGCAACGCCTGCGATATTACCTGTCCCTACTGTGGCGGCAAGAGCGGTAGCCATAGCCGCAAACGACGAGATACGTCCCTCTTCTTCGCTTTTCTGTCTGATTTTTCCTATAACTTCGTGAAACATAAGCCCAAAATAACGTAATTGTGGAAAGCCGAGATAAAAAGTGAGCCAAACGCCTGTTCCTACAAGCAGAGTCAGCATCCATGGGCCCCAGACTATACTGTTGACGATCCCGTTAATCTTCCAAATCATTTCCATAAAACCATTCCCCCTCTTTTGGATTATAAATGATCAAGCGAAAACGTTACAATAAACAGACAATAACCCAACATCTGTGTGCAAGATAGTATCACTCTGAAAAGAATTTGTCCACTATTTTTACAATTGCAACTAATTGCAAATGCTAAGCGATATTAATTAATACACTGTTATTACAAGACAATTTATAAAAACACCACTTATTATACGGCATTCATGTAAATACACCCCCGTATCCTGTTATAGGATAGCACTGATGTTTTTCTTAGGTAAAATAGATCATCTCCTTTCGGGAATGATCTCCAGCCAATAGCCATCAGGGTCTTCGATAAAATATATGCCCATTGCCTCATTCTCAAAACAGATGCATCCCATATCCTTATGAAGTCTATGCGCTGTTTCGTAATCATCAACTACAAACGCAAGATGAAATTCGCTCTCCCCAAGGTCATACGGCTCCGTCCTGTCATGCAGCCAAGTCAGCTCAAGCTCAAAACATGTCGTGCCATCACCAAGATAGACAAGCGTAAATCCTTCTCCCTCCTTGCGACGCACTTCTTCGAGTCCAAGTGCCTTCTTATAAAAATCCATACTCTCCGTTAAGTTGAGCACATTGAAGTTAAAATGCGCAAATTTCAGATCCATCACGAACCCCTCCTTATCTGGTCAATGCTGAAGAATACTGCATATGTATAGCTGAAAGCCATCCAAGAATGTAGATTTGGATATTCTGCTGAAATTATACACTTACGGTTTGTCCTCTGATCTGCCGGCACTGTTGTGAAGCCCTCGCTCCAACTCATCACAGAACCGCCTTACTGTGCGAAAGGCCGCTTTGCATTCCGCTTCGTCTATTGTCGATAGGGCTTCAAGCTCCCATTTATGCAGTTCATCAACAAGATTTCCGGCCAGCACCTCACCTTCCGGCGTAAACCTTATTACTTTTCTGCGCCGGTCCGTCACATGAGGAAAGCGGCCAAGCAAGCCGCGTTTTTCGAGCCAGTCAAGCGTCGTAGTCATTGTCTGGCGTGGTATGCCAAGATAGTCAGCAATCTCAGCCGGCTCCACGCCATCAGGCCTTATATGCATCTCTTCGATCAAAGTCATGACGTTCGTAGAGACCCCGTGTTTCTGAGCCCATTCAGAATATACCTGATCATATCGTCTCCAAAGGTCAGAAAGTCTGAGCAATTTCTGTATCTGCGCGTCCGTTATTTTCTCCATATCCATTAATACCCCCACCACGTATTAACTGCTGACAGCGGCAGTCTTCTTTGCAATTCCCTCTTCCACAATAGCATAAATACAAGACATAATGCAATATTTGAAAATGTCATAGCGACCCAGACACCGTCAAGTCCGAAAAATATCGGCAGTATCCATAGAAAAAGAGGCAGCAGCACAAAAGGATCCCCATAAGTAAGGAAAGAAGCATTGTGCAGTTTTCCTACAGCCTGAAAATATGACGCCCCTACTTTTGCTATGCCAAGGAAAGGGAACATAAGAACGGACAAGCGAAGTCCGCGTGCAGCGATAGCCGCAGCTTCCCCCCTCATGGAGAAAAACTCTGGAACCAATAAATTGGAGAGATAGACAAAAAGCGAACATGCCAGCCCTAAAACTACAGCGGCGGCAAAGCCCATCCGAGCCATTATCCGTCTGCGTGCATATAGCCCAGCCCCATGATAGAAACTGATAAGCGGCTGAATTCCCTCCGCAACCCCTTCTTCCAACATTATTCCTACCGGCACGATATATCCGATGACCGCGTAAGCAGCGACACCCGCATCTCCGCCGTAAACAAGCGCCTGCCAATTGTGCATGATCATTGTAACTGCCGATGAAACCTGGACCCCAAACGGCGACATGCCCATAGATAGTACCCTGGCGCTAATAGAAGGACATATTCTTATGATATATTTTTTTCTGAACCTGACTTGCGAACCCGCATGCATAAAGTGCAGTGAAAGCAGCACGGCGGTAAAGACCTGAGAGGCAACCGTAGCCCATGCCGCGCCGGCTATACCGAACGGGAAGGTTACGACCCACAGCCAGTCCAAAATAATGTTCACAAGAAAACCGGAGATCATTATACGCATTGCCTTCCTAGGGAAACCAGAGTTGCGCACAGCCCCAAGCATTCCCATTGTGATAACCTGTGCCGGAGAACCGAAGAAAAGGATCCTGGCATACAAAAACGACATATCGGCCACTTCCGGCGAGACGCCGTAAAGTGAAAGCAGAGGCCTGCTCATTGCGGTAAAACATACGGCGGTAATAAACGATGCGCATATCATAAGAAAGATCATTGAGCCAAATATGCGTTCAGCTAGTTTTCCGCGTTTGCGACCCAGGCTCATAGAAATAAGCGCACCTCCGCCTACACCTATCCCAGATCCGACTGCGGTCACGAAAACTGTAAATGGAAACGCCAGACCGACAGATGCGAGCCCGGATTCCCCAACACACATCCCTATGAAGAATCCATCTACAAGCGTATATATACCGCTCAAAAGCTGAGAAGCTATCGATGGGATAACAAACATGGAAAACAGCTTGATTAATTGCCTATGATCTGCTGCGTGAAACACTTTTACCTCCCCCTATATCTAATTATAGATAATCTTATTACGTATTATAACATAACAGATTAATTTTCTGTCAATGCGACATGCCTATCTACGGACTTCAGTGGATTATCTACCTGAAGACCGGCTGATGGAAAAAACTTAAAATATCTTGAGTTGGTTGTATAATTCGCATAAAGCAAAAGGAGATGATTTAATGAATGATTTTCATGAACTCGTGCTGAAACGTCAAAGCTGCCGGAATTACGACGGCAAACCGGTGGACAAAAAGGCTCTGTTAAAATGTCTTGAGGCAGCACGTCTCGCTCCATCCGCATGCAACAGTCAGCCATGGCGCTTCGTTACAGTTACCGAACCGAAAACGCTGAAAACGCTTGCAAAACTCGTCCAGATAATCGGCGGGAACATGTTTGCAGAAAAAGCACCGGTGCTTATTGCGGTATGCGAGGAAGCATGCCCTGAACTAATGCCGCGCGTCCTTGAGAGATGGGACTGCAAACATTTCGCACATGGCGACATAGGCATTGCCGTAGCCCACCTGATCCTTCAGGCAGCCGATCTCGGCCTCGCCACATGCGTTATGGGAACGTTTGAGGAAAAGGACGTCAAAGAACTGCTTGGCATACCAGAAGAACAGACGGTACGCGTTATAATCGCGCTTGGGCATCCCGCAGACAGTACGATCCGCGAGAAAAACCGCAAACCGATTGAAGAAATAGTCCGGTTTGTAGAATAGCAAGTACAGTAAATTCATTATTGCGATCAAGCAGCGACGGGCTCCCGAAAGGAAGCCCGCCGCTTTGCTTCAGACTATGCAGAAATTTTCATGTACTGTTTGCGATATTGAAAATTATCCGAGTATTGCCTTAAGGTCATCCTCCGCCGTTCCTATCGGTTTGATCCCGAACTTCTCGATGAGGACGCCAAGCACCGCAGGACCGATGAACGCAGGGAGACTTGGCCCAAGCCTTATGTCCTTGATGCCGAGGTACAGCAGAGTCAGAAGTATACATACGGCTTTTTGTTCATACCAAGAAAGGATAAACGAGAGCGGCAGCCCGTTGACGTCTGTTTTAAAAACTTCAGCAAGCGCGACTGCTATCCTTATCGCCGAGTAGGCGTCATTGCACTGTCCACAGTCAAGCAGACGGGGTATTCCTTCGATATCCCCAAACTCCATTTTGTTGAAGCGGTATTTCCCGCAGGCAAGAGTCAGGATAACCGTGTCCTTAGGCGCCTTCTCCGCAAATTCAGTATAATAATTGCGACCTGGCTTTGCTCCGTCGCAGCCGCCAATGAGGAAGAAGTGGCGGATCTTTCCGCTGTTGACAAGTTCTGCGACCTTACCTGCCGCCCCAAGGACAGCATTGCGAGCAAAACCTATCATTATTTTCTTTTCCGGCCCGTCTTCGCTGAACCCTGGGGCTTCAAGCGCCGCCTTTATCACGGGGGCAAAGTTTCTGTCCTTGATGTGTACCGCACCGGGCCACTGAACAAGGCCGCTGGTAAAGATACGTGCCATATAACTATCCTTTGGTTTCTGGATACAGTTGGTGGTCATCAGGATAGCACCGGGGAACTGTTCAAACTCCTTCTGCTGATCCTGCCACGCTCCGCCATAGTTGCCAACGAGATGGGGATATTTTTTAAGTCCGGGATATGCATTGCAGGGCAGCATCTCACCATGTGTATATACATTGATGCCCTTGCCCTCTGTCTGCTTCAGCAGTTCCTCAAGGTCTGCAAGATCATGTCCAGAGACAAGTATTGCCTTGCCTTTTACCGGTGTGACACGGACCATAGTTGGTTCCGGGTGTCCATATGTACCGGTGTTGCCGGCATCAAGAAGCTCCATAACGTGGAGATTGACTTCCCCTATTCTGAGATTGAGCGCAAGCATGGAATCAATCGTGATATCTTTGTTCAGCAGTTCAGACAACGCCTCAAGGAAAAACCTGTCAACGCTCCTGTCTGTCTGCCCCAAAATCCTCGCATGGTCCGCATAAGCCGCCATACCTTTCAACCCGTAAATTGCAAGCCATCTCAGCCCGCCAAGGTCTGCGCCGTACTTGTCTATATCTGCCTGCGGAGAAAAGTCCTTAGCTGATGCAACAAGTTCGGCAAAAGATTCTTCTTTTGCATCACATCCGCAGGAGCAAGTACCAGAGACAGACGCCCTCTCTTTCCTCGTGGCCCTTACCATTTCGGCGATGGTCTCAGGATCAAAGTTAACGTTTGTGACAGTTGTAAATAGGTTCTCTATGACCCTTTTCGCTACAGGCGCGGTATCTTTTCCCGCATCAAGCGCAGCCTTCGCCAACAGCATAGTCTCATGCAAGAGAAGATCCTGCATTGCAGCCGTCTCTGGATTTTTGCCGCAAACTCCCGTTACGGTACAGCCTGTTCCTTTTGCAGTCTGTTCACACTGATAACAAAACATCACTGTCACTCTCCTTCTTTTTTAGCCGATAATCCGGCGTGTTTTCCTCTGGGGAACTCTGTCTTATAAACCGCGATAGTTTATCTAAAACAGCCTATCAACTTGGGAATATCTGCCTTACCTCAAGAAATTTCCCGTTAAGCGCAAGCTTGACAAGCTTAAGTGTCACTGACGTTCCTGATTTTGCAACAGCTTCTTCCACGAGCCTGACCAAGCCGCCGCAACATGGTACCTCCATATAGGCGACATCTATTTCTTCGATGCCATGGAGTTTTATGATCTGCACCAGTTTGTCTATATATGGCTCAACTTCGTCCAGCTTAGGGCATCCTACAAGGCATACTTTATCAGCGAGCAGATCTCTATGGAAGTTGGGGCATGCAAATGCAGTACAATCAGCAGCGATAAGAAGATGCGCACCTGCAAGATACGGGGCCTGTACCGGGACCAGTTTTAACTGCACCGGCCAGTTGGTGAGCTCTGATTCCTGCATTGCTGCTTCTTTCTGCCGCTGGGGATCCGATTTCGCCGACTTGAGCTCCTTTGCCATAGAACCGGGACATCCGCAAGGCAGCTTATCTTCGGAGGAGGATGCTTTTTCAGCGGACGTACGGGCTTTTACCGCTGCTTCATCGTAAGCTGCAGCCTCCCGCATTTCAAACGATATCGCTCCTTGCGGGCATTCGCCTATACAGTCCCCAAGACCGTCACAATATGTTTCGCTCACAAGTTTAGCCTTTCCGTCTTCTACTATAATTGCGCCTTCGTGGCAGGCTTCCGCACATATCCCGCAGCCGTCGCACCTGCTCTCGTCGATCTTAATTATCTTTCTCATTGGTTTTCACTCCCGTACCCGTATTTATGAAATCAGCCAAGTTACGTTTTGCCAGCCATTCTCTGGCTTCTTCTGTCAGTCTTTTGAGAAATCCTTCGAATATGCATGATTGATAAACGCATGTCCTCCTGCCGAAAACGCATTCTGATCTTTCCAACGGTCCATCTATCGACTCTAATATCTGAAGAAAGCTTATCTCCTCAGGCAGCCTGGCTAGTACCGCCCCTCCCTTTGGCCCCCTTACCGTATCTATAAGCCCTGAATGTGAAAGACGCATAATCACTTTCGCAAGATGAGCTTCCGAAACATGCAGCCTGGCAGCCATATCCTTTATGGATATCCTCTCTCCCCCATTCTCAGCGATAAGGACCATACTGTGCAGTGCAATGTAAGTCGCTTCACTGAAACCTGCTACTCTGGCCATGATCCCATCTCCGTTACTATTAATGCATTAAGATACCTTAATTCCTTTTTATTTATTCTACTTAAATATACCCCCGCACAAATCGGTAAATTTACTGAAAGATTTGAATGAGAAGGTTTTACCAAGTGTATTATTATGCCGTGAAGCACATCAGTGTGCGTATTTTAGCAGCCTATCTCTTTTATGCAGGCATCTGCAAGGGCGTTCAGACTGGAAATGTTTCTCTCAAGCGGCAGTGATGAAGCGTCATAGGCAAGCGGCAGCTCTGTGCACGCTGTAATTATGGATATTTCCTTAATTCTCCAAAGGGCATCCACTGATGCTTCCATTTTTTGCGCTGCATTTTTTATGTCCCCTGATTTTACAAATGTTATGACCTCCTGCATCTGTCTTTGTATATCTTCGGGCGGGATGAAGAGCCTGTATCCCATTTTCTCCGCAGCTGTCTGGTATATACCCGCACGGACAGTTCCCAGAGAAGAAACCATCCACGCTCCATCCGGAGCGTTTTTCACTGCTTCTTCAAGCGTTGCTTCAACAATATGGACAAGCGGGACAGAGAGTTCACTCCTGAACCTGTCAATGAAATAATGCGCCGTATTACACGGGACCGCTAAAACTTCCGCACCCCACTCTATAAGTTTTTCAAGATCGCCTCTTATCTGTGATTCCGGACTTTTTCCATCCCCTACTATTGCACGGCTGCGGTCAGGTATTTTTGGATCCGAAAGCATATATACGACGGGGTGGTCCTGATCCATTCCTGCCGGGACCTTCTCTGCGAGTATCTTCATGAATTCAGCCGATGCCGCGGGGCCCATCCCACCGAGAACTCCCAAAATCTTTTCATTCATAATCCATGCACTCCAATCGGAGATCCAAAATTATTTCTTTTAAATTATATCCTGCCCCTTTTTCGTTTGCAATTTGCTCTACAGAGTGATAATGTTCCTATGTTCGCGGTAATGTGATATTTTGGGCTCGAATGAGCCCCCATTAAGGAAAGGAATGACATATAAATGTCTCTTTGTTATTACAGAGGAAAGTTTATGCCCCCAGAGGAATGCAGCTTGCCGGTCACAGATCTCCTGATCCAGAGGGGAATAGGAGTCTTCGATTCGATAAGGACATATGGCAAAAAAATATTTGCTATGCCGCAGCACCTTGAAAGACTAGCGGCAAGCGCGAAGCAGTGCGGGATCGAAGCAGGCGGAATAATGGAAGAACTTCCCGGAATAATTCATCAGGGAGTAAAACATGGATCGGCCCCACATGGTGACATCGTCATAAAACCATATATCACCGGTGGAAAGATAAACAACCGTGGACACTTCCCTGAACCTGACTTTTTTGTTCTCTTCGAAGAGGTCCACATGCTGACAGCGGATGAAATTAAGAAAGGCGTATCACTGAAGCCCGTCCGAATGGAAAGGCCTTATCCGGAGACAAAGAGCACAAACTACCTGTTTGGATATATACCCATGTCTAACGCAAGAGACAGTGACTTCGAGACCCTTTACATCGTCAATAACGAGATAACTGAATCGGCAACGAGCAGCTTCTTCCTCTGTAAGGACGGCAAGGTTATCACCGCCCCTGTCGGCAGGGTTCTCAGAGGGATAACAAGAGAGATACTTCTCACGCTCTTGCGCGAAAACGGTTTCAAAATAGAAGAGAGATGCCCTCTCGAGAGCGAACTGGCTGAGGCAGATGAGACGTTCATATCAGGCTCGGTAAAAGAAGTCCTCCCTGTTGTACGTGTGGGGGAACAGGTCATCGGCAACGGGGTCCCAGGCCCGGCAACAGCGCATATACATCATTTATTTTTGACCAATATGGAGCGCTGGCTGGAAGATTAGAGATATTCTCCCCCACAGCAGGTATGACTCAACTGTGCCTTTTAAGGCAGACTATAGATTTACACCACTATTGCCAAAATATACAAGTAAAAACACACAAAACACCCCGTCATATGACGGGGTGTTTTGTGTGTTTGCTGATAATACAGTCTTTAAACCTATAATTTCAGCGCTGCGCCGGTCTCCATATACTCATGATGCATCTTTAAAGCATCTGCAACGGCAGGAAGGGTCAGTTTGCCTTTATATATTGAAAGGCCCTTGAAAATAGCGGCGTTTTCTTCGCAGGCTTTAACTACCCCTTTATTTGCAAGTTGCACACCGTAACCGACAGTAGCATTGGACAGCGCTATAGTCGCGGTTCTTGCATACGCTCCGGGCATATTTGCGACACAATAGTGCACTACACCTTCTTCGATAAATATCGGATCATCATGTGTCGTCGGACGTGAGGTCTCTCCTACTCCGCCCTGATCGATAGCTACATCTACAAAAACCGATCCCGGCCTCATAGATTTGAGATGTTTCCTTGTGACAAGCTTCGGGGCTTTTGCTCCGCCAGGCAGGAGCACAGCGCCGATGACCATATCCGCATCTTTTATTACATTCGCTATAGTCACTTCATCGCTATATATGGCAACGCAGTTTGCAGGCATTACCTCCGCAAGATATGCAAGTCTGCGGTGATTGACGTCTGTTATCGTAACCCTTGCTCCAAGTCCGGCCGCAACCTTCGCTGCATTTATCCCGACATTGCCGCCTCCAATTACCAGTATGTTTGCCGGAGCGACACCAGGGACACCCATTGGCAGCAACCCGCTTCCGCCAAATGTCCTGCCCAGATAGAACGCTCCCATTATAACGGACATACGCCCCGCGACTTCACTCATAGGCTGAAGCAGGGGAAGTCCCCATGGTTCTGCCACCATTTCATACGCAACACATGTCGCACCCGACTTAATGCACGCTTCAGTCAATTCAAGATCAGCTGCAAAATGGAAATAAGTGAATATAAGCTGTGATTTTTTCATCAGCCCATATTCTGCGGCTAAAGGTTCTTTCACCTTCACGATCATCTCCGCTGTATCCCATACCATCTTAGCTGATTCCAATATACGCGCACCGGCGGCGACATATTCTTCGTCTGTAAATCCCGCCTGCGATCCTGCACCTTTTTCGATGAACACTTCATGCCCTGACTGTACATAAGCTGCCGCCGACGCAGGCGTCAAACCTACGCGGTACTCCCGGTTTTTGATTTCCTTTGGACATCCTATCTTCACTTTACAAGTCCCCTTTCTTGTTTTTTAGGTTCTATGTAAACAACGATTGGATTATACAGCTAATATTCTGAAAATTCCACTATACTTCAAACCGAATCAGTAAAAAAAATTTATTTGATACTTCTTTATCCCAGGATCACCCTTTCATTTAAAAGGTAATCGTGCAGCTCCTTGCGCAG
Source organism: Synergistaceae bacterium (assembly GCA_021372895.1). Classification (NCBI taxonomy): domain Bacteria; kingdom Thermotogati; phylum Synergistota; class Synergistia; order Synergistales; family Synergistaceae; species Synergistaceae bacterium. The sequence continues at coordinate 37,474 of JAJFTP010000081.1, read as the reverse complement.
ATATTCCTGAACGATCTCGTCCGCTTTTTTCTGGAAGTTATCCTTGTGCTCCTCCAGGAACTTAGCACAGGCTTCAGTATCTAACTCTTCCTGCTGCACATCGGAAATCTCTTCAAAGAGACATTCGATACATTGTGTGTCGAAATCCGGAAGTTCCACCCAGTGCTGAGCCGCTTCAGTTATCTTTTTCCTGCTGTTGAAAGCTGATTTAATCACTTTATATGAACCATTGTGCTGAATCGCCATCTCCTGTGCAAAATTCTCAGCATCCGCTTCGTTATCGAAAACTTCCGCATCAGTAACATCCGGCCCCTGCGAAATAGTAACCACCCAAACATTTTCCTGCATCTGAAAAACTCCTCCCCTTGGTTATATTCTTTTTGAGAATATCTATAATACAAGTAATACTATAATCTTAAATTATCCGATTGTATATATATAAGGACTGGTATATGGTATATTATAGGGCTGACCGGTTTCGGTTGACAATATCATTTGTTGCAGCTAAAATGTCCGCTGATGAAATAGACGCGTTGAAAACGTCGTATTCAACAGGCCGGACCTGATTTTTAGGTTCGGCTTTTTTATTTCAAGGAAGGGGAAGTTAATAATGGACAATAAAAATTACGGAATGATGACAAAAGCATTGCACAGTGGATGGAAGTATGATCCTGCAACAGGCGCGTCGGGGCTTCCGATATACATGTCGTCCGCATTTCAGTTCCGCAGCACAGAACATGCGGCTGATCTATTTAATTTAGCAGAGGATGGCTTTATTTACTCAAGGATCTCAAACCCCACAGTATGTGCGTTTGAGGAGGGACTGAATTCACTCGAAAACGGAGCCGGATGCCTCGCCACGTCATCCGGTCAGGCGGCATTTGCACATCTGATCACAGCCATCTGTTCTTATGGCGACAATCTGGTCGTATCGAAAAAAATCTATGGCGGGACGCTTACGCTGTTACAGAACGTTTTCAAGCGGTTCGGCATTCAGACTATACTTGTTGACAGTGACCATCCGTGTCAGGTTGAACAGGCAATAAACGACGAGACGCGCGCGATCATAACAGAAATTATCGGCAACCCGATGATGAATGTCGCGCCGCTTGAAGCCCTCGCCAGTATCGCCAAACGTCAGGGCGTGCCGCTGATAATTGACAACACATTTGCAACGCCGGCATTATGCCGCCCGATAGAGTGGGGGGCAAATGTTGTCATCCACTCTACCACGAAATACATCTCAGGCAACGGCAACCTTATAGGCGGAGCAGTGGTCGACGGGGGAAACTTTGACTGGGGCGCATATCCGGATAAATTCCCGACCCTTGCGAAACCGGATACGGCATATCACGACATAACTTTCACGGAAAAATTCGGTAAGGCCGCTCTTTATGCTAAGCTCCACGCCTCTATAGTGCGCGATCTCGGAGGATGCCAGTCGCCCTTTGACGCTTATCTGCTTCACCTCTCGCTTGGGACGCTCGCGCTTCGCATGGAGCGCCATAGCAAGAATGCACTTAAGGTCGCAGAGTTTCTTGAAGCACATCCAGCGGTCGAATGGGTCAGTTATCCCGGACTTGCGAGTCACCCTCAGAACGACATGGCACAGATCTACCTCAAAGAAGGATGCGGCGGCATGATGGCGTTTTCAGTAAAAGGAGGGATTGAGGCGGGACGCAGGCTTCTTGACAATCTCGACCTCATCGGTCATATGGCGAACCTTGGTGACTCGCGCACACTCATAATACACCCTGCCAGCACTACGCACAGCCAGCTTACAACCGAGCAGCGCCATGCGGCCGGTCTCAGTGATGGCCTTATCAGGCTCAGCGTGGGACTGGAAGACATTTCCGATATCATTCAGGACCTTACCGCAGGATTGGATTCTGCCGCAGGAAGATAATGACGGCCAAAAGGATCGGCGCCGTAACAATACCCTAACTTTTACTGTCAGGAGGCCGTAGCCTTATAAATCCGGCACAGGCATAAGTCCTGCACGCTAAGTCCAAATAAGAAGCATTTGTGCTAATATTCTCAATTAAGCATGTAAATCTTTATCTTGTGCTTATTTTAGGTTTGTCGCAGAGAGTGCGTAGTTTGTTTTCGCGGAAGTTTTGGTTGGCAATCGACATTGTGCCTTTTTTCTCTAAGTTATATGGCATAATTTATTCTATTTCTTAACTTTTGCCGTCAATTTTACGGTCCAGCATTTTGACCCTCTTTACTCACTTAAAAAACAGGGATACAATTGATAGTGTGCATTAGGATCATCCCATCAGCGGGATGATCTGTATAAAGTGAATTGCCCGCTAGGGCGAAAAAACCAAGGAGGTTTTTTGTATGGCCGTACAGAAACGTACTTCCAAAAATGTTCTTCTTGACACTGCGCTTAAGAATTTTTACGCAGCAGCAGAAGAGATGGGGCTCGATGAGGGCCTTATCGAAGTAATGAGCCGTCCGGAGCGCTCGATAAGCGTCTCCATCCCTGTAACGATGGATGATGGCTCGGTCAGGGTATTTGAAGGTTATCGCGTACAGCACTCTACAGTCTGTGGCCCCGCAAAGGGCGGTCTTCGCTTTCACCCCGACGTCAACCTTGAAGAGTGTGAAGCGCTGGCAAGCCTTATGACATGGAAATGTTCACTCGCCGGCATTCCTTACGGCGGAGGCAAGGGCGGCATTTCAGTAAATCCGTTTGACCTTTCACCGCGCGAGCGTGAGATGATGACACGTACCTTCGCAGCCCGCATTGCACCGTTTATCGGTGACTGGACTGACGTTCCCGCTCCAGACGTCAACACCGGCGGCCCTGAAATGGTATGGATCATGGACACAGTTTCCAAGCTTCGCGGCCACCTTGAGCCGGGCGTTGTCACAGGCAAACCTATTGCATACTGGGGTTCAAAAGGCCGCACAGCAGCCACAGGACTCGGTGTCTCTATCTGCATCCGCGAACTCCTCAAAGAGAAGGGCGAAAAAATCGAAGGCGCGAAGATTATCGTTCAGGGTTTCGGCAACGTCGGAACATACAACGCGCTCTTCCTCCATGAGGCAGGCGCCAAGATAGTAGGCATCAGCGATATTACCGGAGGTTACTACTGCAAGGATGGAATTGATGTTGTTGCTGCAAAGGCATTTGTTGAAGCGCATCCAAAACGTATCCTTGATGGCTACACACAGCCCGGACTTGTGAAGATGAGCGGGGAAGAGATTCTCGAGCAGGAAGCGCTTGTTCTCTCTCCATGCGCACTCGAAGGGGCCATCAACGAGAAGAACGCGGAAAAGATCAAGGCATCCTACATTGTTGAAGGAGCAAACGGACCTATAACTCCGGAAGGCGATGTAATTCTTGACAGACGCGGGATTATCATCGTTCCAGACTTCCTGGCGAACAGCGGCGGCGTCATCGGCTCATATTTTGAATGGGTACAGGATCTTGCCGGATTCTTCTGGACAGAGAAGGAATACAATGATCGTCTCGTTCCGATCATGACAGACAACTTCCACAGGGTTTGGGACTATGCACAGCAGCATAATGTGAAGATGCGCCGTGCGGCGTTCCTTGTGGCGATCAAACGCGTTGCTGACGGCCTTAAACTGAAGGGGATCTTCCTTTAAGTTCCAGATATATACTGCATATTAAGGAGACGGGCTCCCGCCCGTCTCCTATTTTTTAAGGATCTGTGCTTATATAACCGTTTCAGATCTTAGTTATATAAGTATAGATCCGCTTTATTTATCCTTAGCTGGGGGCTATAATTATAAAAGTATCAGATTATAAATATTTCCGCAGGAGGAGATTCCACATGGATGTGAACAGCAAGTCATATCAGGAGCTGCTTAAGAAGCGCCCGCTCAATGTGCAGGCTCGTTTTGGCAGCGAGGCTATGGGACTTGTCAGTGGCCGGGATATCGTCGAGGCGGCAAAAGAAGTTGATTTTATCGTTCTTGCTGCTAACGCACGCCATCCGCTCGTTATCAAGGCAGTGCTTCAGGCAGCTAAGAAAAAGAACGCAGCCGTGCTTATTGAGCTTGCAAAATCCGAGGCAGGTTACTGCGGCTCGAATTATGACAACATGCCCGACTTGGCGTTGAAATATTCAGCAGAGATAGGACATGGTGCAGTTTTCGGACTCCACGTTGACCACTATGCCATCAAAAGCCAGGAAGACGTCCTGAAGGGTGTCGGGCATCTATGCAAAATACTGGTCAACGGATTCACATCGGTCGCTATTGATGCATCGCACCTGGATGACTATCAAAACTTTGTTGCTACCCGTTCGATAGCTGGATGGCTGCCAACGGAGCTGGGGCTTGAAGTCGAGGTCGGTGAAATAAAGGGGCCGGGCGAACTCTCAACAGTAGAGGAAGCCCTCTATTACGTGGGCGGGCTCAACGCATGGGGAATATTTCCTGACTATCTTGCAATATCTAACGGAAGCCTACACGGGACATATGACCCGACAGTGGGACAAATGGAAGGTATTGACCTCAAAAGAACAAAGGAAATAGCGGATGTGATCGCGCCGTACGGAGTAACGATAGCGCAGCACGGCATCTCCGGGACGCCTCTCGACAAAGTATCGACATTCAGAAAATATGGCATACGCAAGGGAAATGTCGCGACGTTATTCCAGAATGTATACTTTGGGATCAAGATGGATCCGGACACCGGCAACGCGATCACCGAGGGCGGAGCATACACCAAGGAAGCAGATCGCGGAATATCGACGGAGCTTTGGAATGAAATAGTTGCGGCTGCTGATGAAAAGGGGATGAGCCGCAAAAGCGGCGACTATAAAAAACTGAACCTGCCGTTCTGCGACAGGATCCTTGCAGAACCAAAGCCTGTTATCGACCGCATCATAGACGAGATGGAATGGTGGGCGTCGCGCTTCATTGCTGCCTTCGGAGCAGAGGGCAGTGCGGATGCGGTTGCAGAAGTAATGTCACGCCGTCCGGACCATAACGCCACGCCGGACCGCAAGGTCATGGGACAGCGCAGCAGCTACACCGCTGAGAACGCCCCGGGTAAAGGCGGCAGGGAAGGCAAGAACTACGACGACTAGTTGTAATTTTTCATGAATACAGGTTAAAATCTTTTTGCCGGCAAATAGTTATGTTAAAATATCACCTATCTTGTCGGCAATTTTTTTGTTTTAGCCATGTTTTGGGGGAAGTTAATTGGATAATGCAGAAGAAAGAGCATATAGATTTATTATCAATGAGATCCTTTCAGGGGTATATCATCCTGGAGATTTCCTGCTTGAGCTGGACCTCGCTCCAAAACTCAACATGAGCCGGACTCCTGTCAGCCGCGCACTTGGCCGCCTCGTGCTGGAAGGTTTTTTGAACAAGATACCGAAGAAGGGCTGTTATATCCCGATACCTACCCCAGAAGACGCGGAATTAGTATTCAACGCGCGTCAGGTGGCGGAAGGCGAGGCCGCTGCGATGGCGGCACAGAATGCTACCGAAGAAGAAGTGTCGTGGCTTGAAAAGATGCTTTGTAAAGATACCACAGCCTTTGAGAACAAGGACAGGGAACTCTGGGCGAGCATAAATGAGGATTTTCACCTATCCATAGCTAAGTTCAGCCGTAACCACTATATCGAAAAATGGGTGCAGAATATGTTTGGGCGTTCCAGCATATATATTTTTTACTTTGATGGTTTCTACAAACCATCAAATATAGTCATTGAACATCAGACGCCAAAGCAGCACGCAGCAATAGTCAGGGCGATCAGGGAAAAGAACCCTGAAGAGGCTCGAAGACTTATGAAGCAGCACATCTACACAACATTTTCAAAACTTCTTATGATACAGGACGGGCACAGTATTTTTAACAATTGACAAAGAATTGTTGGTTTGTCAAATATTTATTGTTCGCTGTAAAAATTAACAAAATATATAAACAACAGGCCGTATCTTCCCAAATTTGGAAAGTACGGCCTTGCTTTTATTTGGATGCTGCATAATATTTGTGTAAACATTCACTTATAAAATTACAGTTGACATTATTAATGGTTCATGATATTTTCCGAATAGATTATACAACAATGCATAGATGTATGCATTAAAAATAAGGAGGCATTCTTTCTATGGGCCAGCACACTGTTTTACAGCTTGGTTACGGGATGCAGGGAAAGGCTTCACTGGTCGATCTTCTGAAGAACAAATCCGTCGGTAGAGTGATAGTTGCCGATTTTGCGGACGATATTATGTCTCTTCCACAACGCATAAATGATTCGCGTGTCATAGCTGCCAAGCTGGATATCAGGGATGAAAAAGCTGTACTTGACCTGATGAAACAATCTGACGTCGTGATAGAACTTCTTCCCGGTGAATTTGCGCTTCCTGTTGCAAAGCTTGCCGTAAGGGCCGGAGTCAATCTTGTCACGGCGATGTATCTCTTTAATCCAGGGGAACAGGACAAAACGAAAAGAGACGCGCAAATAAAAGAAATTGCCTCATTGGATGAAGAGGCAAAATCAAAAAACATGACTATTCTCGAAGAGTTCGGAATGGATCCGGGTATGGACCTTATACTCGGATGGAAGGCACTGCACGAACTCGACGATGTTAAGGTCTTCTACTCATATGGCGCGGGGTTTCCAGAACTTAAAGCCAGCTACAACCCTATCCGTTATAAATTTACGTGGTCCATTATCGGGGTCATGCGTTCATATCTGCGTCCCGCACGAATAATATACGGCGGTAAGGTTGTTGATATAGCAGCAGATGCCATGTTTGACGCCCAAAATATGCACTTTCTGAAACTGCCGGAGTTCGATTCACAGCTAGAGTGCTTTGCAAACGGTGACAGTGAAGCTTTTGCCAAGATATTAGGCATTGAGAATACGATAAGTTCGATGGGCCGTTATATCTGCCGCTGGCCAGGTACCGGAGCATTCTGGAGCGTTATGGCAAAATGCGGCTTTATCTCTCCGATCCCAATAAAGGCCGGCAATGTCGAAATAGCTCCTGACGCTTTCTGCGCCGCGCTTCTTGGCGGGCAGAAGCAGTTTTACTATGAAAACGACGAGCGCGATGTGGCGCTTATCCGCTCCGACGTCAGGGGATACAAGGATGGCAAGCCCATTCGCGTAATCCTTCAGATAATGGATTACAAAGATCTTAATTCAGGCCTGACCGCAATGCAGCGTACTGTCGGATTTCCTGTTTCTATCGGTGCGCAGATGATACTTAACGGGACTATTCAAAATAAGGGGATAGTCAATCCGATCAATGCCCCATTTCAACCGTATATGGAAGAGCTTGCAAAGAGAGGTATTACCTTCAGCAGAAATCTCGAAGAATGGGATGGAAATGAAAAACCCTAATTTATCACGGCAACAGAACTATTGATGAATAATTAAGAAAAATAATCTTAATATATATAAAGAAGGAATCATGATATCCGATAAAAAAAATTCAAGATGCCTCATGCCTTTGTTATTCTATTTAAAAGGAGGGGGTTATTCCGCAGGTGCAATAGTAATTTGTTAAGAGATTTATAGTTGTCCAAGAAGTAAAGAACGAAAGGAGCGAATTAAGATGGGAGACATAGCACCGAAAGGGATCATATCTTTATTACCTGTTATTCTGACACTATTCTTGGCATTCAAGACAAAAGACGCAGTCTTTTCACTCATCATCGGCTGTATTATAGGCGTGATAATTGCCGGATTTGACCCGGCAACGGGACTTTCAAAGCTGTTCCAGGCTTCGCTGGGCAATGGTGACTTCATCTGGGTGCTTATGATCGAAGTTGCAGTCGGTATCATGATCGCATTCTATATGAGGGCCAACGTCATCACGGGATTTGCAGAATGGGGCAGCACAAAAATCCGCAGCAGACGAGCGGCCTCAGGATTTGGCTGGCTTCTGGGAATCTTTATTTTCTTCAGTGATTACTTCAGTCCTCTCTTCAGCGGTCCTATCGCGCGTCCCATAACAGATAAGTACAAAGTTTCAAGAGAAATGCTCTCCTATACTCTTGATTCGGGCAGCGGGCCCGTATGTACTTTGGTCCCGATATCAGGCTGGGCAGTCTATATTGCCGGTCTTCTGAAAGGCCAGGGGGCAATAGCCACAGCAGAAGAGGGTATGAATGTGTTCATCCGTTCGATACCCTACAACTTCTACGGATGGCTTGCTGTCATCGTCTGTGGACTCTTTGCCTACCAGATTATCCCTAATTTCGGCCCGATGAAGAGGGCGGAGGATCGTGCAAAGAATGAAGGCAAGGTCATTCGTGACGGTGCAACGCCGCTTGCGGGACCAGAACTGGACGAAATCAAACCGATTCCAGGCAAAGCGACCCACATGGTCCTACACCTCGTTATTCCGGTGGCAATGCTGATTGTCATTGCAGTCGGAACATTTGTTACCTTACATAGTGTAAAGATTCTTGAGGCATTCTTTGCAGTTGTCATGTACCAGTCGATAGTTATGTCAGTAGGAGGATATTTCAAAAATGTAAAGGATTTTACCGATACCGCAACTGCCGGAATCAAGGGTGTTCTGCCTGCGATATTCATTCTCGCGCTGGCATACTGTATCAACACCATTTCGAAGAGCCTGGGTGCGCAACAGTACGTTATTGACATTACCAAGGCATGGATGACTCCTGCGCTGCTCCCGGCGATTACTTTTGCAGCGGGTGCATGTATCTCATTCTTTACAGGAACATCATGGGGGACATATGCGTTGCTTGTTCCCTTCTCGCTCCCCATCGCGTTTGGCCTTTCCGGTGGCGTGGTTGCACCGATAGTTCTATTGACAGTTGGTGCGATTGTCGGCGGAGGAGTTTTCGGGGATCACTGTTCCCCTGTTTCTGATACGACATGTCTATCATCATTTGGTGCTGGAAGTGACCACATGGACCACGTTTCGACTCAACTCCCATACGCTATTATGTGCGCTGTAATATCACTAGGTCTTTACTTGGTCGTTGGAATGGTCCTGTAAGCACTGTCTGACTGATGTATTTTTTGAATCATATTGGAGGGGGCTATATATGGTCCCCTCTACATCAGAAACGGAGGATGAAAACGTGAATCAAGAACCATGTAAAATTGCTATCCTCTGCTGGGAAGCTGGGCATGTACCGCGAGGTCTTGTACAGCTTGAATCACTGACAGGAAACAGCACGAACCCCAATTCTTATCCTTTCCCTGTCCGTTTTTGCAGAATCAAGGGTGCAAATATAGAGACCGTCCTTGAGAATCCAAGCAGGGATGTCTTAAAAAATATGATAGAAGAATCTAAAAAACTTATATCTGAAGGTATAGCCGCTATTACCACAAGTTGTGGTTTCAACGCTATTTTTCATAAAGAACTTACGGAGGCCCTTGATGTTCCCGTATTCACATCAAGCCTGTTACAGGTTCCTTTTGTACACGGTATTATCTCCCCAAGCAAGACAGTCGCCATTATAACCGCAAAAAAGGCCGCACTGAGGGAGGAACATCTTCATGCGGTCGGTATTACGCCGGATATTAAAGTTGAGATCCTGGGCATGGAAAATTCATACGAATGGAATAAAATTTTTACGGCTCCTGATGAAGACATAAATCTTGAGGTCATAGCAAAAGAAGTCGTTGACACGGCAGTAAGAGCGTTAGGGGAACACATCGGGATAGGTGCTTTCGTACTCGAATGCACGGATCTTCCGCCGTTTGCTCAGGCAATAAGGGATGCCGTACGGTTGCCTGTATATGACTTCGTGACGCTCATGGGGATAGTTGCCCGTTCGATCGGCGTTGCGCGGCCTTATTGAGGCAGCCGCAGACACATATAAATTTCGGAGGTGCATTTTGAAATGAAAACAGTTCTGCTTTTTGGCGCAGGCCATATTTCGGGGCCATTCATCGATTACCTTGCCCGCAAAGGCAACTGCAAGATTGTTGTAGCTGACATGTCGGCGGACAACCTTGCATTGGCGGCGCGTCTTTCAGGCTGCGTGGAGACGGTACAGACAAATGCTGCAGTTAAAGCCGGTGAACTTATCGACCGCTATTCTCCCGGTGTAGTAGTCAGCTTTCTCCCGCCGGAGTTCATGCCGCCGGTGTCGAAGATATGCCTTGACAAAAAGGTCAGCATGGTCCACCCGGCATATCTCGACGAATCTACGAAGTCAATGGCAGCCGAGATCAAAAAAGCAGGGATAGTCTTTGCTGTAGAGCTCGGACTTGATCCGGGTATTGATCATATGTCCGCGGCTAAGACGATAAACGAGATACACGAGCAGGGCGGCAAAATAGAGTCTTTTCGTTCTCTCTGCGGTGCTCTCCCGGCAGCTGATGCCAACACGAACCCTTGGGGATACAAGCTCTCATGGTCGCCGGCAAGCCTTATCGGCGCGAGCAAGAGAACCGCAAAGGTTCTTATAGACGGAAAAGAAATACTCTGGCCGGATGGAGAAACCTACGAAAATGTCTTTCTCTATGAAGTCCCTAAACTGGGAACGTTTGAAGCATATGCTAACGCGGATTCTACCGTCTACAGAGAGGGATATAATATTCCAGAGGCGAAAACGATTTACAGAGGGACACTGCGCTATCATGGCTGGTGCGAAACTATCTGTTACATGAATGAGATAGGATTTTTTGACACTGAGGTTCAGGACACCAAGGGCATAACATTTGCTCAGTTTACTGCGCGTCAGGCAGGAAGCAACGGATCTCCGAAAGAAGCCCTCTGCAAGCGCTTTGGACTCAAGCCCTGGTCGGCCTTCATTCTACGCATGGGCTGGCTCGGATTCTTTGATGATAACCTGCTTCCTTTTGATAAGGGTTCGGCACGCGATGTTGTTTCTCTTCTTTTTGCCGAAAAATTGGCATTCGCCCCTGAAGAAAGAGATCTGGTCATACTATGCGACGAAGTTACAGCAATATTCCCAGATGGCACTAAGAAAATGCACAGTTCCGTACTGATAGACTTCGGCGTTCCCGGGAGATGGACTTCTATAGCGAGAACAACCGGAATTCCGCCGGCAATCGCCACGAGGTTCATCCTCGAAGGAAAGATAAATACACCGGGACTTCACCTACCTATGTCAAAAGCAATATATAAACCTGTCCTTGATGAACTCAAAAATGAGGGAATAGTACTCAAAGAGAACCTTATATCCCTTTAAACAATAAATGCCGGTCTCTTCTCCGTAAGGGACCGGCATAACGGAACTGTATATATGGAGGGCCTTCTGCTTGATTGTTATATGATTTTACCCTGTAGTTTCCGCGGGCAGAGTGGAGGAGTACATTTGAAAAATCCGATTCTGAAGATATTCCGTGATCCGATATATGAAAATACTATGATCCTTTCACGCGTGGCGAAAGAGCGGGGAGTGGAACTCTGGGGAGTTACAAAAGGGTTGTGCGGTGCGCCCGAACTAGGGCGGATATTTATAGAAGGCGGCTGTACAGGTTTAGCGGACAGCAGGCTGGACAATATAAGAAAACAGAAAAATTCCGGACTTAGCTGTAAATTTTTACTGATACGCATACCGATGCCCGGAGAGATCGAGGAAATTCTCGAACTGACGGATTCGACACTTATATCGAGCGGAAGATCGCTTTCTCTGCTGGAAGAGGAATGCCGTCTCAAAAAGAAAAATTACAAAGTTATCATTATGGTCGAAGCAGGGGACCTGCGCGAAGGGATAATGGCCGACGAGCTTATGAAAATGAAAGAACAGCTGAAAGGACTGGATCGTGTCAGAATAGCGGGAGCAGGAACTAACCTCGGATGTTTTGGCGGGATACTTCCTTCCGTGGAGAACCTGTCACACGTTGTAAGGTGTAGCGAGATCATTGAGGAAATGGTAGGTTATCCGCTGGAAACGATTTCAATAGGCGGAACGACAAGCGTTCCTATGCTTCATGAAGGAACTTTACCTGAAGGGATCAATCAAATACGGGCTGGCAGTGCAATGCTGAGAGGTGCGATAGCATGGGAGCCTTTCAACTGGCTCAAACAGGAAACGATGGAGTTCTCTGCCGAATGGGTCGAGATCGCGCTCAAGCCTAGCAAACCATGGGGCATCCCGGGCTTTGACGCCTTTGGACGGACACCTTATTTTGATGATAACGGAACACGCCTTCGCGGGATACTTGCCGCAGGAAGGCAGGATATCTATCCTGAGGGGTTGCTCCCTTTTGACCCCGGAATAAAAATCCTCGGAGCTTCAAGCGACCATCTCGTGTGTGATCTCCAAAACATACATAAGCCTCCCGAAGTTGGCGAAACTGCGACGTTCCGCGTCAATTATGCTGCCATGATGACCGCAGCTACATCACCTTATGTTGAGAAATTTTTTTGCTGATTTGGTTTGAAGTATAGTGGAATTTTCAAAACAGCTTTGAACTGAATCATGCCCATCCTATCTTCCGTGGCATCTCTTATATTTAAGACCGCTTCCGCAGGGACAGGGATCATTTCCATTTCTGCCCGCTTTCATGACCTTATCAATGTTAAAGGTTCTTGCGGCTATCATCTTAAAAGAAAGTCCTTCGCTCAATAATGATACGGACTGAAAGATTCAGATGCTTAAATTTTGCTTCTGCAATTGTCGATCATATAAGATCTGCGGAGCCGGCGGATCGGCCGGCTCCTTTTTCCCTACAGTTTGCGTTATAATCATTACCGCAATATAATCATCACTTGGTAACTGTAGATCCGACATACTACTACAATGGCCTAACGACGGACAAACAATAGCAAGGTCAAAATCAGGAAAGCGCCATACGATTTCCTTTTCATTGTTCGATTCTTTCGCAGCCATGGCAAAGCGGGGTATTTTTTTGGAATTTCTGGTAGGCATCCCTCTCTTCGGCAGCATAGCAAATGCAATATTTATAATATGCGGAGCTCTTCTTGGTCTTGCCGTCAGAAAAAAACTGCCGCAAAAGATAATGCAGCTTCCGGTGCAGGGAATGGCGCTCTTTGTGATCTCTCTTGGCCTGTCTATGGCAATAAAGACAAGACAGCCGCTTATAGTTATTGCAAGCATTGCCCTAGGCTCAGTCATAGGTGAACTGCTGGATCTTGAGGGAAGGCTTGAACGCGGCAGCGAGGCTCTTGAGTCACGCTTTGGTAAATCAGCTGAAGGTTTCTCAACAGGCTTTATAACGACCAGCCTGATATACTGCACCGGTTCTATGGCTGTGCTAGGATCGTTTGAAGAGGGCCTCGGAGGCTACCCATCGCTTCTTTTGGCAAAGGGACTTATCGACGGACTGACATCCGTAGCAATGGCGGCATCTCTTGGTTTTGGCGTAATCTTCTCCTTCATACCGGTATTCCTCTATCAGGGGGCGCTCACTCTAGCAGCAGGATGGGCACAGCCGTTTATGTCCGATGCCGCGATAACTGAAATGAGCGCCACCGGCGGTCTTATGCTCATGGCGATCGGCATAAATCTGCTGGGATCCATGAGGATAAGGGTTATGAATATGCTGCCTGGGCTGATTCTTTCTGTAGTGTTGGTCCAATTGTTCATTTAGTCTGAAGCAGAAAGCCGTAATGCGAACTCATGTCAACCAGTTTAGTTTTTATAGTTGACATAATAAAAACTCCGGCATAATATGTTCGGCATGAAAACTAAAGAGATGGCTCAGATTTCTATATTCGCGGTATTGACGGCGGTAAGTGCGCGCGTAATGATCCCCATCCCGATTGTCCCCTTCACGCTTCAGACGCTTGTATGCATGCTTGCGGGACTCGTTCTGGGCTCAAGACGCGGAGCTGCATCACAGGCTCTTTACATGCTTATGGGACTTATAGGCATTCCTGTGTTTACAGGTGGAGGCGGGCTTGGGTCTATACTGACCCCGTCTTTCGGTTATATCATAGGTTTTATTGCATGTGCATGGATATCAGGAAGATTTATGGAATCACTCTGTCAAAAAGGTCTCCCCATCACAAAAAAAGAATATTTTCTTTCAGGCCTGTCTGGAATAGCCGCAGTCTATACAATAGGTCTTGTCCATCTCTACGTTATAATGAACTTCTGGATGCCGGGAAACGGAATGCCGCTGTTTAAGGTGTTTGCGGTAGGCCTTTTCAGCACAATAGGAGGCGACATCCTCAAGGCTTTTCTGGCCGCAGTAATAGCAGAGCGGCTTAACAAAACCGGGTTGTTCTTAAAATAATAAAAGCGGCAGACAGAAGACGGCCGGCTGAAAAAATCTTTTTTTGTTGTCCGGCTGTTTTAGTCTAAAATTACCGTCAGTCTAAAATTTGTCCGTAACGTATTTTTTTATCTTCTCGAAGCTCTCTTCGCTTATGACATGCTCAATTCTGCAGGCATCACGATCGGCGACGTCCTTTTCAACACCAAGGAGTTCCACGAAGAATTTCGATATAAGTTTATGGCGTTCATAGATTGCGCTCGCCTTTTCAAAACCGCTCTGCGTAAGCAAAAGCTCGCCGTTCTGCTCCATCGTGATGAAGCCGCGTTCCCTGAGCAATCCCACTGCCCTGCTGACACTCGGCTTCGCGTAGCCAAGTTTGTTCGCTATGTCAATAGAACGGACAGTGCCGTTCTCCTCTCCTAACATCAGTATAGTTTCGAGATAATTTTCTCCGGATTCCTGCATACCCATCGACCTCCGTCACTCATATTGCAGTTCAAGCCCCACTCCGACTTCTTCTACGCTGATCTTAGACGCAAGCGCCATCTTAGCTTTAAGGTCGGTGCAGTGGCACGGATGAATGACCTCCGGAGGATCCTTCGCAAGATACTCAACGGTTGCCGCCATTGCTTCCCGTGTCATGTCCAGCATATGGAAACCGCCCAGCACATCAAGTATTTTATCCGTTCCAGTGAGCCTGCGTGCATATTCTATGATATTGCATATTCCCGAGTGAGAACAGCCTGTTAGTATCACCAGACCCCCATTAGCTTCATAGACGAGCGCGGAATCATCATGACAGAAATCGTCAAACTCTTTTCCGTCTATGATGCGCTTCCCTATAGCTTTATTTTTCTCTATCCTCCTGGGGATCTCACCGAGCCACAGAAGTCGTTCAGTTATACGCATAGGCCCGGAGGAAAGCTTCATCAGGAAATACTTGTCGATGACTTCCTTTGCCATGACCATTCCTATCTCAAGCCCGTCGCTGCGTTTTCTTTCCAGCGCCTGATGATGTGCTGTAAGCTCCGGCCTTTTTTTTATTTGCCGCCTGTCGTAGTACTGAATAAGGTGATTGAGCCCCCAGGTATGGTCATTGTGCCCGTGCGAGAGGAATATGGCGTCAAGCTCCGCCGGATCCAGCCCCATGAGCTGTGCATTGCGGATGAACACATCAGAGTAGCCGGTATCAAAAAGGATCTTTTTGGCTCCAGCCTCGACCCAGAGACAAAAGCCGGGCTCCCCTGTAAAATAACGGTCAATAAGTGTATTATTATCTACCAGAACTGTAACTTTAAGCATAGACATCGCCACCTGTCTATAATTGTACATGAAAAAGGGGACATTATACTTTGGAGTTCGCAAATTTTTTGCCGCTGATTTTTGTAACGCTCACGGGGACAGCCGCGGGCTTCCTCAACGTCATTGCAGGCGGAGGCTCGCTCCTCACCCTGCCTATACTTAACTTCGTCGGGCTGGATCTAGGCATCGCAAACGCTACGAACCGCGTCTCCATACTGCTGCAGAACTTCTCGGCCATGGGGCTGTATCACAAACGCGGCAGAATAAAATGGCGCGAAGTATGGCCGTATATCATTCCTGCTGTTGCGGGTGCGATAATAGGGACACTGACGGCTGTCTACATGCCTCCAAAAGCGTTTCGCGTCATTGCGGCTGTTTCGATATGCACTATGGGTTTACTGCTCATTGTTAAACCAACGATGTGGGAAAACCCTTCAGGGGAACCATTCTCACCTGTCGTTCGCACAGTTGTACTCTTTGCCGTCGGGATATACGGCGGATTTCTTCAGGCCGGCGTCGGTTTTTTACTTATATGGGCTATTGTAGGCGGCTGTAAGGAAGATCTGAAAGAAGCAAATATCATAAAGATAGTAGTCACTGCGCTATACACCGTGGCAAGCCTGATTCTCTTTGCATCGTTCGGCATGGTGAACTGGTATGCTGCGCCAGCACTCGCTCTCGGAAGCATGGCCGGCGGCAACATGGGAGCCCGTTTCAACCTCAGTGGCGACAAAAAGTGGATACGATGGTTGCTCACAATCGCTGTTTTTATCAGCGCGGGCAAAATTTTATTCGACACATTCCGTTAAAAATCCAAATTGTTTTATTCCTTTTTCGCAAAGAAAAATATATCTGTACCGGAGTTCACCGAGTGGGTTTCAAAACTTGACGGGGAAATAACCTATATTGAAAGGTTCCAGGCACGCAACGCTTTGTTCGGCGGTTTCGGCGGGCTTGACCCGCGTCTCGTATCCACACTGAAAGCACGCGGGATAGGATCTCTTTACTCCCACCAGAGCAAAGCGGTATCGCTTACGCTCTCGGGGCATGACGTCGTCATAGTAACACCGACCGCGTCGGGCAAGACACTCTGTTACAACCTTCCGGTAATTGACACTATACTGAAGGACCCTGCATCCCGTGCCCTGTATCTCTTCCCGACAAAGGCACTTGCTCAGGATCAGATGATGGAGCTTGACGAATTTTCTGCCGTGCTCGGAGAAAAAATCAACTGCTCCACATACGACGGAGACACTCCGGCCGCACAGCGGTCAACAGCACGGGATAACAGTAATGTGATGATTACCAACCCCGATATGCTGAACGCCGGCATTCTTCCCCACCACACCAGATGGGCGCCGTTTTTCCAAAATCTTAGATTTATCGTCGTCGACGAACTGCACACCTATCGGGGTATATTCGGCTCGCACCTGGCAAACCTTTTTTCCAGGCTCCTGCGCATCTGTAAATTCTACGGCTCACACCCTGTATTTATCTGCTGCTCCGCTACCATAGCAAATCCTGCCGAACACGCCGAGGCTCTCATCGGCAGACATGCGGAACTGATTTCGGAAAATGGGGCCCCCTCTTCAGCAAAGGAGTTCATCATCTACGATCCGCCAGTAATCGATAAACAGACGGGCATAAGACGCTCTGCTCTTTTCGAGACAGCACGCATAGCATCAAAAGCTCTTTGCGGCGGAATAAGCACCATAGTCTTCACCCGTTCGCGCCTTAACGTTGAACTGCTGCTGAAATTGCTGAGCAAAAGACTCGCAGAACAGGGTAAGGATCCGGATATCGTTACGGGTTACAGAGGAGGCTACCTGCCAAAGGAGCGCCGGACCATCGAACAGGACCTGCGCAGCGGCAAGCTGCGCGGAGTCGTCTGCACCAACGCTCTGGAACTCGGCATCGACATTGGCTCCCTCGAACTCGCAGTCCTGCACGGCTACCCAGGCAGTATCGCCTCGACGTGGCAGCAGATAGGAAGGGCCGGAAGACGCGGCGGGGGGCTGTCTGCCGCCGTCATGGTCGCGACTGCGTTGCCTCTCGACCAGTTTCTAGCGGCAAGACCGGAGTGGCTCCTCGGCGCCTCGCCTGAGCTGGCACGCATAGATGCTTCAAACCCATACATTGAGGTCGGACACGTCAGATGTTCCGCATTCGAACTCCCGTTCCATGAGGGAGAAAATTTCGGAGGACAGGACATAAGCACCATACTCAACTATCTGGCGCAGCACGGGGTGCTCCGTCTCGCAGACGATTTCGGAAGCAAGACATATTACTGGCAGGGGGACTCGTATCCCGCCGCATCAATGTCTTTGCGGAATGCAATAGGCGAAAACTACACTATAACGGACATATCGGACGGGAAAAAGCCCGGGATCATAGGCACCATGGACAGGCACTCTGCGCCTACACATATATTCCCCGGCGCTATATACTTCCATGGAGGACGCCCCTACATTGTCGAAGATCTAAACACGGAGACGCGGCAATGCTTCGTAAAAACTACCGCGGCTGATTATTATACCGAAGGAGAATCTTCGGTGCGTATAAACGTAATTGAAGAATTCGAACATAAGGGGCTTTTCGGATGGGGTGAAGTCATTGTAGCCTCAACACCGTCAATATATAAAAAAATCAGGCTCACAACACACGAGAACATCGGACATGGAGAGATAAATCTGCCTGAGGAACAAATGGAGACGACTGCGTGCTGGATATCCATGCCGAAAGGCACCCATGACTCACCTAAGCTCGGGGCCGCAATGAGCGGATTCTCCAACCTTATACGCAACATCGCGCCTCTTTTCCTCATGTGCGACAGCGGCGACATACAGATATACAGCCGGCTGGAAGACCCGCACCTCAGGCAGCCGGCTGTCTTCGTCGTCGACAACATCCCGGGCGGAGTCGGGCTCGCCGAAGGAACTTACGAACTCAAAGAAAAACTTGTAAAGGCATCTCTTGACGCGCTGAACGCATGCGGATGCGCTAACGGCTGCCCGGCCTGTATCGGAGCTACGCCGGACGGGATCGGCGTAAAGGATGCTGTGAAATGTTTGTCCGAACAAATACTAAATGAAAGATAACGCTTATTCCATTCTAAATGAAGCTCCCTCGCGTCAAAGAGTGCTCATTTTTCAATTGAGCCGGAAAATTGCTATGATCCAAGCAGCCTCACGGCATTGCCGCCGAGTATCATAGACTTCTCTTCCTCCGAAATGTCCAAAGCACGTATCATGTTTATCTCCTGAGAAGGCAGATGCCATGGGTAATCGCTGCCAAAAAGTATGCGTTCAGCTCCGTGTTTTCTTATGATCTCTTTGAGAAGCCCCTTGTCAAGCCAGGGATCCGCGCAATATGCGGTATCCATATAAATATCAGCCTTGCCGGCTACGCTGTCAAAAACGTCCCGTGCCATTTTCAGCCCGCCCATGTGCGCTGCAACGATCTTCAATCCGGGAAAGTTTTTTACGATGTTCACCACAGACACGGGCGGCGCCAGCAGTTCATCCGGATATGACGGATCGAAACCCACATGGAACGTCACGATGAGATTCAGTGCACGGGCAAGGTCATATATCGGAAAGAATTTTATGTCGTCGGGGCGGATACGCTGGAGAGCCGGATGCAGCTTCATTCCCTTAAGTCCTTCATCAGAGATCTTCCATACATACTCAAGGGCGTATACCGAGCTTGGCAGAACGGAGCCAAATGAGATTATTCGCTCCGAATCTATCGCCTTCGCAAAACGCAATATGTTCTCATGCTGGTTTTCCTTCGTTACAACGTGCAGTGCGACAGAGCGATCGACCCCACACTCGTCCATGACGCGTGTAAGCCCGCTTACCGTAGCCGGGGCGGAATAAGCAACATTCGCGTTCTCCGCAAGGGTTTTCATCGCGTGATCAGCAAAATTATCGGGAAAGACATGAGTGTGAAAGTCGATAATCATGGCATAAAATATACCACTTTTCTCGGACATGTGCACAGCCTATTGTGACAAATATTCCAACATCGGCATATATTTGCCCCATAATTGACGGCCCCGGGAGTGCAGTCCCGGAGCCGTCATCGCAAAGGAGTGCGTTTCTGTACTACAGCTTAGAATTCATACTCCCAGGAGACAATGAATCTGCGTTCAGGATTTATATAGCCCTGGTTATCGAAAACATACTCTCGATCGAAGATATTGGTGCATGCGAAGATTATTCTATGCGCATCCTGCTTCCAGGAGACCGATGCGTTTACAAGGAAAATATCATCCGGTTTGTAGATCGTGCTGTCGATATTTCTGTCGGCGTAGTAATGTGCGTTCAACTCGCCGGTCCAAGGACCCTTGGCGTAGTTTATGCGTCCCGATACATCCCACCTCGGCATGTCGGAGCGCACCCACGTATCCGATCCTCCGGCCTTCTCATCGGCATCCGTCCATGAAATACCCTGAGTGTAGCTCCAGTCATCATTTAAGTTAAATCTGACCTCTCCTTCCAGACCCCAGGCACGGTACTCGTCGAGGTTGACGTACTGACCGACCCACGTGACAGGATCAGACTCATATTTGATTTTATCTTCCATATTCATATAAAAGAGACCGAAATTCCATGGATGTTTTGCATTGTCATCCTTCACACCCAGGTCATAAGTCCAGCCTTTTTCTGGTTTGAGGTCAGGGTTTGGTATACCGTAGTTTCGGTCAGGCATGAATATCTGGTAAAAACTGGGCATGGAGAAGAAGCGGCCCGCTGTCAAATACCATAGTTGTCCCGAAGGACTTTGCCAATTAAGGGACAGGCGTGGGATAAATTCGTTGACCGTCTCTCCCTCGTCCACTTCCCAGTGTTCATAACGCAGGCCTATATCAAGCCCCATATCTCCTAATGGGACAGTCATTTCAAGGTATGGGGCAAATCCGTCCCTTGTGAGATCGTAAGGCTTGTCTGCTGTAATCCATCCGCCATAGTCGGAAGATCCATTATACTTTGAGCTCTCCTGGCGCCAGTCAAATCCCCAGACTCCGATAAGCCCGAAAATTTCCTGTTTGCGGTTGAACATAAAACCGGCAGAACTGTCTTCGTAATTATAGTTGCTTATAAAAGCAGGATCAGTAAAGAAGGAATATTCCTTTTCATTCTTGTTGTAGTAGATATGCCCGGAATTGACATCATCAGCATAGTTAAGTGCAAACCGCCTATATTTGTTCTCCTGACTGTTATGGTAAACCGGACTGAGAGAAGGTTCATAGGTATTTTCCCACTGAGAGTCAAAGTCGCCCCAGTTTCCGGCAAATGACCATTTTCCCTTTTCAATGCTGAAGACATAGTCGTTGCCGCTGTAATCCGTTGCTTTGTCATAATTGCCGTCTGAGCGCTTCCTGATTTTGACGTCACTGTTTTCCTGTGTTTTTATGTACGCAAGGGTGACCCTCAGATCATCGCTCATCACCGCAGTGCCTCGGATCGACCCCCTGAACCAGCCCTGATCCCCGCCTTCCATCATAATAGAAGCTGTGGATTTTTCCGCACCTTTTTTCGTTATTACATTAATGACACCGCCTGCCGCGTTGGAACCATAGACAGCAGAGCTGGCGCCCTTGACCACTTCAATCCTTTCTATCGATTCAAGCGGGATTGTGCGGAGATCAAAAGGAGAACCCATTGACACGCCTGTGCCGTAGCTGGATGTCATAAATGGGATCCCGTCAACAAGCAGGAGCACTTCGGAGGTAAGCCCGCGAACTGTAACACTCTTATCCAATGCCATTGAAGAACTGTTGCGCAGTCCGTTGACCCCCGGCACTCTGTCGAGAACTTCCTGCGTGCTGCGCGCGCCGCTGTTTTTAATATCTTCACTCGTAATGACATAAGCCGAAGCCGGTACGTCCTGGATATCCTCGGCAAGGCGCGAGCCTGTGACCTCTACCCGCGCTATTTCCCGGACATCTTCATTCACATCCGCACTTTCAGCGGCAAAAGCCGGTACTGAAAAGAGAAATACAACTATCATAAAAAAAATTATCTCCCGTGCTTTCTTCCCTTGATACACACCGCAACACTCCCTCTTATAAAAATGTTTTTTGATCGGAAAACTATCAAAACCCTTCAGTTTGCATATCTCACATCCTCAAGGAGAAAACGGCATAAATAAAGGCAGGACCCCTCACATATCCGAGAGTTCCTGCCCGACAAACCTTATAATGCATAATATAAGACAGATATACTGTCCCATCAGCATAAAGCCTGTCACATCTCGCCCTCGCGATACTCAACGACTGGAATTTCAGCAGGTCTCCTGGCTCCCGTTCATCCTACTCCCGCACCTTCCCATCTTTCGACAGTGGCATCCTGCGGTTTCGTCGCGGCTACAGTAGCGGGGCTGCTCCGGCGTTCAACCGGATTCCCTTGACTGAATTTCCGTTATTCATATTCAAATGCCCTCTAGTTTTACATTATGATTATTCAATTGTCAAGCTATAGCTATTCAAATATGTGCCATATATCGCAGGGAAATATGAGGTACCAGGCAAAGCAACGGCACGTATGGGATGACCATATTCGTATGGTTATCTTTTTATCTTTGCATATTTTCAAGGACGGCAAGAGAGCGTTCGTAATCCCGCCCGAAAACTTCCATAGTCAACACTTTTTCATCTCCGTGGGACATATGTTTGATCATCTCGGCAAACAGGTCTTTGTCGAAGTATGACAGATCAACATGATCGGTCCCGTCCGGTTTGACGCCGTGAACGTGAACGACCCTCGTGCGCGGCATGTAGCGTTTTATCTGTTCGCGGACCGGATATCCGAACTTGATGATATGCCCTATGTCAAGGCATACAGACAATCCCAGTGTATCAACGATGTCCAAGGCCTGTGTTAAATCATAATCCAGCGTTTCGACACAGACTTTTCTTTTGTCGTCGACCGCAGCCGCAATTCGCGCAGCAGATTTTCTGCTTGCATCGCACCATTTCTTCATATCATCGCTCGGTATTTTACCGCGCTGTTCACCGACAAGATGCGATATCCACGCAAACGGCTCCAGCGGTGCAAACAGTTCTATCGTCCGCAGGCATACATCCTCACAACTTACACGCTCACCGGCATCGGGGGAAGTGCAGATATCCACCGGGAAATGGACCGTGCAGGTCATGCCCCGCTCACAGCAGATATCATAAAGTTCCCGCACTTCGTCATGCGACGGCATGTTTGACTGTTCCTGCGTGTCGAAAAGTACTATCTCCATATCGCTTACGTCAGATGAAAGATATCTCAGGTTGTCGGCAAGAGAGCCCTCAATGACCCATGATGTTCCGCCGACACGAAGATTCGGAAACTCTATCCTTCTGTTTTTCATTCCTCTTGTTCCACCTCCGAGGTACATTGACAAGCTGCATAAAAAACCCCATGCAACGCAAAGACACATGCTCCCGTTATATGCGCAAAGCGCTGTCAGGCGTCCGGCAGCACGGATAAAACTCACTATTTTGTCAGCTTGAAGGTGAACTGGACCCTAGCCCTTATCGGGCCCGGACCCCCGGTGTCAAAGCGCCACTGCATGACGGCCCGGACAGCGCTTGAATCAAGGCGTTCGTAGCCGCTGGAATCTTCGATGTCGGCCTTGATCACTCTGCCGTTGTCGATCGTGATAATGATCCTGACCGTGCCTTCCTCTTTGCGTTTACGCGAAAACGCGGGATAGTCGGGAATGATCTTTTTGATAACCCGAAGATCGTCGACATCCGCAATCGCATCTGGCCGTCCGGTGCCGCCGCCCGATCCTGCCACAGCCGCCGATGGGCCTGAGGCCGGCTCGCTGCCGGCGGGGCCTGCCTTTATATCTGCCGCCACTGCCGGACCCGTATCTGAAAGAGTTGCTGGTACCTGCGCCTGCACAGGCCTTACTGTTTTTACATCGGATCTTTGCATAGTTTTGGGTTGGCGCTGAGGCTGTATCTTTGGTTTCGGCTGAGTGACCGGCTTCTGTATCGGCTGTGATTTTCCGGCGTCAGGAGTTATGTCTTTATGTGCCGGCATGGTCCTGAGACTCACCGTCATTATCGGTTCAGGTCCGACATGAAGAACCGTGGGGGGCATAAACAGCACAATAATAAGCCAGTGTATAGCCAGACTAGCAGCTATCGCAAACACCCAGATGCGCCTTTCGCCGGAAAAAATCATCAGTCCTTGTTTCCGCCCCGCATAAGTAACCCGGCGGAGGTAATGCCTTCCCTCCGGAGTATCGAAAGGACTTCGGCGATCGTTCCATATGACGCGCCGCTGTCACCGGCCACAAGTATTTCACGCCCCTTTGCACCCTTAGCCAGCAGCGCGATCTCCTGTTTAGCCACACTTCTTCCATCCCAGAATACGGCGCCGCTCTTTTCAACTGTCACGGTTATGGCTCCCTCCATCGGAGAGACCAGACCGTAACCTGCCGGGAGTTCAACATTAAGTTTCCCATTTACAAAGGACGCCGTCAGGACAAAAAATATTATGAGCATGAACATAACGTCGATAAGCGGCGTTATATCGAGGTCAGCCGTACGACGTGATTTACGCCTTCTCATTTTCTCCTCCGCGACTCGCGAAGTGCTCCCTTATGAGATAGTCAGCACCTCGATTGAGAGTTTCTTCTTCTCCGTCGATACGCGAAATAAGCAGGCCGTGGACGAATATCGTCGGTATAGCGACAGTCAGTCCGGCAACAGTGGTAAAGAGCGCCTTCCATATCCCGCCCGTAACAAGCGTCCCGCTTATTTGTCCGCCCACATGGAGTGAATGGAACATCTCTACCATGCCTAGTACCGTGCCCAGAAGCCCGAGGAGCGGCGCGAGCTTGCCGATGATCTCAAGTATATAAAGGTGTTTTTCCCAGCGGAATATCTCGCGGCGCACCTGCTGTTCGACGAGAAGTTTCATATCCTCCCGGTTCACGCCCCAGTGTGCGAACGCCGCGAAGAAGAGCCTGTGCATCGAGCTGTTTGATAAGTGAACGATGCGGCGCGCTTCATCTATGTCGTGGGCTGAAACCGCCCTGCCGAACGATTCTTCGAGCTTTTCCGCATCCGTCGACGCGCTGCAGAAAAATATCACTCTCTCTATGACGACCGCAAGCGCTACTACGGAGAGCGCTGCTATCACCCACATTATGGTTCCGCCCAATTGCATGTATTCCATCATGTTGCATCTCTCCTGTCACATTTACCATATTATCCGCAAATTCATGTTTTCTGCTTTACTTCGTCTCATCGGTGTGTCTTTTAGCCGCGGGCGGCGCTTCCCGTTCCCCACTCTCACGGTTCCTCACTTGTTGTGCTCGCCAAATGCTTGGACATACCTATTTCTTCGCCCTTAGCAACAGCCACAGGAAGAAGACAGAACCTATGCAGGAGGTGAGTATGCCAACCGGCATTTCCGCCGGAGCCCATAGAATACGCGCCGCAGTGTCACAGAACACAAGGAACGCACCTCCGAACAGAAGCGACGCAACTGCCAGGCGCCTATGGTCGGTGCCTGCAAGCTTCCTGCATATATGAGGGACAAGCAGACCGACGAACCCTATGGGACCGCAAACCGCGACATTTATACCCACAACGAACGAAACTGAGAAAAAGAGCAGCCTTCTCAGCTTTGCCACAGAGACCCCGCGGCTTGCAGCTATCTCCTCGCCGCAGACAAAGAGGTTCAGCTCCGGACCCGCCACAAAAGCAATTACAAATATGATGACAAGCACAGGCAACGTAGCCATTACCGGCGCAAATCCGACCGTCTGTATCCCTCCCATAGACCAGCGCATCATTCTGAATGTGTCAATATAGCCGCTGCTGTACTGTATTATCATGTTGAGGCTGCCAAACAGAAAGCTCATCGCAACTCCGGCAAGCAGCAGAGTAGCCTCTGACATCCCGCCTCGTCTAAGATTTCCAGCCCCATATATGGCGAATGTCGCAGCAAGAGCTCCGATAAACGCTGCGCAGGACAGCCCTGATACAATGCCGAACAGTGTGAAGACATACCCGAGCCGGATATAGACGACAGCACCCAACGCCGCACCGGTAGAAACCCCCAGCATATCGGGCGAGGCGAGATGGTTCCTGAAGAGGGCCTGGAATATCAGCCCGCACAGCGCAAGAGTCGCGCCCGTTATCCATCCAAGCAGCACACGCGGTATCCGGAGGTCCCAGAGTATGCGCATCGTTCCCTCGTCCGCGCTTTTTAAGATATCGCCAAATGGTATATGCTGCACTCCGATAAACGGGGCAGCGATAAGTACAGCTATAGAAAACACGAACAGAGCCGGGATCGAGAAACGTCTCATCTGACAAGCCCCTTCGGCACTACGTAGGGCACATCCTGCCCTTTAGACAGAAAGCTCTCAAACTCAGTCTCGAATATGCCGGAGAGCAGTTCTTTTTCGATAAGTTCGTCCCTGCGGCCCTTCCAGTACAGCCTGCCGTGTTTTATTGCGAGCAGTTCGTCTGCGCCGTGAAGGGCAAGATTTATATCGTGAGTAACAAGCAGGATAGTGATCCCCTGCTCTCTGTTTATACGTTCTATAAGCTCAAGAGTCTCGACCTGATGCCGATAGTCGAGAAAACTCGTTGGCTCGTCAAGGAAGAGGATATCTGTGCCCTGAGCAAGCGCCGCCGCTATTAGCGCCTTTTGCCGCTCTCCCCCGCTGAGGCTGTTTAGTTGTCTGTCAGCGATATCCTCTACCCCTGCGGTAAGAATAGCCCTTCCGACTATTTCCCTGTCTTCCCGCGTCTCGCCGCTAAGTGCCGTCTGCCACGGATAGCGCGACATCATTGAAAACTCACGCACAGTGAACGGCAGTGATTCCGAACCGGTCTGATGCACCCAGGCTATACGCCTGGCAACAGCACGCTCCGGCATCAGGCCAAGGGACGCTCCCTCAAGATAAACGGATCCGGTAAAGTTCCGGTGGAGGCGCCCTATGCACTTCAGCAGAGAGCTCTTGCCGGCACCGTTAGGCCCTATAATGCCAAGGAACTGTCCCCTTTCGACAGAAAAAGATATGCCATCCAGTATACTTATACCGCCGATAGAAAGGGACATATCCCTCACCTCTAAAAACTTGGGCCGGCTCACCATTTGACCTCCGGGTGGATAGCCTTCGCGAAGGCTTTCAGTATCACTGCGACACGCGGCCCAGGACGAAGGTAGACAGTACCGTCCATGATATATACGCGCCCGTTTCTGACAGCACCGACCTCAGCGGCACTGCGCATCCATTGACCCTTGAGATATTTCTCGTTGAATATTGTGTCAAGGTCTATGTTATCCTTGGAATGATAAAATTCACGCTCGCCGACAAGGTCAATGATCACATCCGGATCTATCATCATCAGACCCTCGAGTGAGACCTGGGGATAGGATACCTTCTTCTCTTTGGACGCGTTCTCACCGCCTGCAATGGATATGAGCTCGTTATAAAAATTATTGCTTCCTGCAACATAAAAACTGTTTATCTGAGGTTCGGACAATTCGCGCGAAATGCAGAGCAGCACCCTCTTCTTCGGATGCCCTTTCACTTTCGCGGCAACGGCTGCGACATCGGCGCGTATATTATTGACAAGCTCAGAGGCTTTTTTTTCAGAAGCGCAGATTTTACCGAGCCTAACTATAGAGTCACATATTTCATTGATGTTATTCTGTTTCAGGATAATGTAAGGTATCTTCAGCTTATCCAGCTGCGGGGCAAACTGCTTGTGCATGTCCTGAAGGACAAGCAGGTCTGTCTTCATGGATATGAGGGTTTCAAAGTTGAGCGCAGCAAAATCGCCCATATCAGTTTTTTTTAGGGCCTCAGGCGGATAGTCGCAAAATCGAGTGACTCCGATTATGTTAGGACCCTGTCCAAGCGCGAAAAGCATCTCTGTGCCGACAGGCGTGAGCGAGATTATTCTCTTTGGAGCAGCTTCCGCGGAAATGGAAACCGAGAACAGCAGTATTATCAGGAAAAAAGCAAACAGCCTCATTTTATGCAAAATCAACAGCTCCTTCAGGCGGGCATCAAAAAAGGGAGCACGCCGGCTCCCTCCCATTTCACAGTGAGGATGAACAACGCCCGCGCATAACATCCATCATCTGCCTCAGGTCGCCTGACTTCCCTCTTTGGGTCACAGTGGCGGGGCCGCTCCGGACTTTCACCGGATTCCCCCCTGGCAGATGCGATTATTCAATTTGCTTAACGCTGCTCCGGCTGCAGGATGTTACAACGTACGATCGGAGCTGTGGACATATAAAAACAGCATATGTATTTTATCACACTTTCTCGTACAAACCACAGGCTGAGTTCCAGAATGTTCCTCTGTTGTTGGTTTATTCGCTGCAGATATTGCGAAGCTTGCCTATGCCATCGATTTCAACTTCGACAAGATCTCCGGCTTTCATCGGACCGACTCCCTCCGGCGTGCCCGTCGCTATCACATCGCCCGGTTCAAGCGTCGCAAATCTGCTGATGTGCGATATAAGCCGCCTTACCGGGAATATCATCTGCGAAAATGAGGCCTGCTGGACGATCCTGCCATTGAGAGTGGTGCGTATGCAGGCATCCTCAGGCATATCGCTCGTCATCAGTACGGTCGGCCCAAACGGAGCAAACGTATCAAAGCTTTTTGCGCGCGTCCATTGTCCATCGTCTTTCTGCATCTCACGCGCTGTCACATCGTTCATTATTGAATAGCCAATGATATGGCCGATAGCCTCTTCTTCCGTTATGTTGCGGCCGCCCTTGCCTATGACCACTGCGAGTTCACCCTCATAGTCAATGCGCCCGGCCCAGTTTGGGATCCTGATGAAATCGTTTGAGCCTATTATCGCCGTAACGGACTTCATGAATATCAGCGGTTCCTTTGGCACTTCATTATTGAGTTCTTTCACATGTCCAAGGTAGTTGCGCCCCACGCACCAGATCTTCTTTGGTATCAGCGGCGGCAGGAATTTGACCCTGTCGACAGGATAGCTCAGACGTATAGGAGACAGCCCCGTAAAAGGATCTCCCTCGACAATATCTATAGAGTTACCGCGTATCTGTCCTGAGTAAGAGCGCCCATCGACCCAGAAGCGGCAGTAGCGTATTGGCTGTTCTTTCTTTACCATAAAAAATTCCTCCTTGATATAAAACCGCAGCTCCTGTCTGAAGTTATAAATGTTGTAATCAATAATGGTTCCGTACTGACGGGGCAACAATAGCCGACGCCGGGATGTCAGCGATCCCCTATATTCGTCTCAAGTGCGTTTGCTATCCTCTCAAGCCCCTCGGCAAGCTTGGCGCGCGGCGTTCCCACGTTGATGCGGGCAAAACCGTCGCCCTCGATCCCAAAGCTCAGTCCGTTGTTAAGCGCGACATTAGCCCTGTTGACCAGGAAATTCTCCAGCGTCTGAGAATTAAATCCATAGCCTCTGAAATCTATCCAGAATATATACGTTCCTTCGGGATGGTCCATCTTCGCCTTCGGCATGCGTTCACGCACAAATTTCTCAGTGAAGTCCCTGTTGCCTTCGAGGTACACCATAAGCTGGTCCAGCCATTCGGCACATTTACCGTACGCCGTTTCCATCGCTATAAACCCAAACATATTGAGTGAGTTCATGTGAAAGCGTTCAAGCACGGAGATGTAGCGCCCCCTCAGGGTCTCGTCGGGAATGACGGCAACCGAGGCTTTCAGTCCCGCTATGTTGAACGTCTTGCTCGGAGCTATGAAGGTCAGCGTCCGAGATCCCGCATCCTTTGAAATTGACGCGAAGCATGTATGTTTTGCATCACTGAAGACCAGATCCTGATGGATCTCATCTGCAATTATCAGCATATCCTTGCGCTCGGCAAGCTCAGCCAGCGCCGTGAGCTCATCCTTAGTCCAGACGCGAGCGACCGGATTGTGCGGGCTGCATAGGATAAGGGTGCGGCATGTGGGGGTGATAAGTTTCTCTAGTCCGTCAATATCCATCACAAAACGCCCGTTTTCTCGTCTCAGCGGATTTTTGACTATGTGTCTGCCTGCGTCGTTTATGATCCTGTAGAACGGCGGATATACCGGCGTCTGTATGATGACGCTGTCTCCGGGCTTGGTGAACGCCATCAAAGAAAAGGCGAGACCCGCGACTACGCCTGGGGCCCATGTTATTGCGCTCTTATCAAAGCTCCACCCATGGCGGGTCTTCTCCCAGTTCATTATAGATCTGAAGACATTTTCCGGGACAATAGGATAACCAAGCACGCCATGGTCGATTTTATTACGAAGGGCATCAAGCACCTCCGGAGGAGCGGCGAAATCCATATCTGCGACCCACATAGCCAGCAGGTCGTCTCTTCCGAATGTCTCCTTAAGCCAATCCCATTTTTCGCAATTGGTATTGTGCCTGTCTATATAGCTGTCAAAATCGTATTTCATTGGCGACGCCTCCCATTCATCTGTAATAGTATAATGTTAACATATATTCATCCGCCTGACGCAGAGCCGCAGATGTCAAACGTCAGTTTTATCCGTTGCAGAGAACCTGCGGATGCCGGCTTCGGTCAAGAAGATATGGGACAAAAAATTAAGGGAACACTGATTGGAACACCAACTGACCGCTTTTTTTATTATGATATACGCAAGCAAAAAAACACTTGCGCATTATTGCATGTCGCGACACAATATCCTATGCTCCTATTACAAGGGCTCGCTGCCGGACTTTTTTGCTGCTGGCAAAACATCTGATATTCAGGAGGAACATCATTATGGCAGATAAATCTGCAACTGAGACAGAATTATCCCTCGGCGGAGGCGCTGTTTTACCTAAACGCGAAGATATCCCTGATACATACAAATGGAAGCTGAGCGATATCTATGAAAGTGAAGCTAAGTGGGAGGACGAATTTAAGCTTATAAAAATACGTCTGCCTGAGATCGCGGCATTTAGGGGCAGACTTGGAGAATCAGCCGCGACTCTGCTGGATTGCTTCAAACTGCGGGACGAACTTTCCATAACACTTGGCAAGCTAGTAGTATACGCTAACATGAAAAGTCACGAGAATACGGCGGAGTCAAAGTACCAGGGGCTATCCAACAGGGTCTCCACTCTTTCCGTTGAATTCTCGTCCGTCACAAGTTTCATCACACCTGAGATCCTTTCAATACCGGATGAAAAATTAAAAGAATACGTCGAAGATCCGGCACTGAAAGATTACGCGTTCGGACTGAAAGAGCTTCTGCGCCAACGCGGACACGTTCTGTCACAGGCGGAAGAATCAATACTTGCCCGTACCGGCGACATGGCCGGCATTGCGGACAATGTTTTCTCAATGCTGACGAACGCCGACATGCACTTCCCCTCAATAAAAGATGAGAATGGGAAAAGCATAGATATGTCGGAAGAGCGCGCCGTCTCATACCTCCGTTCGAGGAAGCGCGATGTGCGCAAAGCGGCGTTCAATTCGTTGTACAAGCCCTATCTGGAAATGAAAAATACTCTGGGGGCAACTTTCGACGGTATGCTCAGGACTTCAAAGTTCTACGCCGAGGTACGCAAATATGATTCCCCCCTATCTGCCGCACTGGACGGAGACAACATCCCCGAGTCCGTCTACAGCAGCCTTGTCGACACGCTTGAATCAAACCTTGCGCCAATGCACCGCTACATGACCATGCGCAAAAAGGTCCTGCGAGTCAAAGAACTCCACATGTATGACTTGTACACGCCCCTGGTCCGGGAGCCGTTCAATGACATATCATGGAGCGAAGCAAAGCAGATGATGTATGATTCACTTGCCCCTCTTGGCAATGAATATCTTGCTCAGGTAAAAGAAGGCCTTGACAGCGGCTGGGTAGATGTTTTCCCAAACAAGGGGAAACGCAGCGGCGCATACTCCTGGGGAAGCTACGGCACACACCCGTATATCTTCATGAACTACACGAACAGCCTCAATGATGTATCAACGCTGGTACATGAGATGGGACATTCAATACACAGCTATTACTCGCGCAGGAGCCAGCCTTACGCTACTGCGGACTATTGCATTTTCACCGCTGAGGTCGCTTCAACGACCAACGAAGTCCTCTTCCTGAGCCACCTTATTTCCGCTACCGAAGATAAGAGGAAAAAACTGTATCTCCTGAACCGCAGGCTCGAAAACATCCGAACTACCGTCTACCGGCAAACTATGTTCGCATCATTCGAGCATGAGGTCCACAAGCGAGCGGCAACAGGCGATGACACGACACCGGACGGCCTTCGATCCCTCTGGTACGACCTTAACAGAAAATACTACGGGCCGGATATAGTAATAGACGAGGCGCTTAAGATGGAGTGGGCACGGATCCCGCACTTCTACAACCCGTTCTACGTCTATCAGTACGCCACCGGCTACTCTGCCGCAACCGCGCTTGCAAAGGATATCCTTGAAAAGGGGAAACCGGCCCGTGATAAATACCTTAGCTTTCTTTCCATGGGCGGATCAGACTATCCGATCAACCTGCTAAAACACGCAGGAGTGGACATGAGCACACCGGCGCCTGTCAAAGCTGTCGTTAAAATATTTGTGGAGACACTGGACGATATGCAGAAACTGCTAGAAAAATAACCTCAATATGCAGTGGGGACCGTTCCTTTCGTTTGTCTTGATCGCCTGCTATACGCCGGGACCGAACATTATCTTTGCGATGAACACAGCGCGGCTCTTCGGCTTTAGAAGAGCGCTGCCGCTGATTTTCGGAATGGCCGTGGGGTTGTTTGCCGTGATGACGCTCAACGCGCTCGCAAATATATTCATCGCCGAGATAATGCCGCAGATATTGCCTTGGCTGCGCATAGCAGGTGCATTATATCTTCTCTGGCTTGCATGGAAGGTTGCTTTCCCGCAAAAAACGGCTGGAAACAAAAATCTCCTTCAGGAAAAAGTTCCCGGGATCATTGACGGGTTCACTCTGCAGTTTCTGAACCCAAAAGTCATTCTGTTCGGTTTCACTGCCATGTCAGCCTTTATAGCACCATGGACAAATTCAAAAGCTATCTTCTTCCTCTGCGGCATATTCCTGCTCGTAAATTGTGTGGCAGCGCTTATAATTTGGGCTCTTTTCGGCGATGCGCAGCGCCGCTTCTTAACGAAATATTCAAGGATGACAGACATAATAATGGGATGCCTGCTCGCATGGTGCGCTTTTACTGTCTCGGGGATCTCACGTTTTTTCTAAATATCTCAAATTAAATATTGAACTCAACCACTCTTTTAGTTTATAATATTCAAACCAAAAATTGAAATTAAGGAGCGTGCTCTGTTATGCCTTCAAAATTTACAAAGGTCGTTATCGCGCTTGGCGGCAACGCACTCCAGGAAGCCGGGACTCCTCCTACTGCGGAAGCGCAGCTTGAAGTTGTCCGCAAAACATGTGAATTCCTGGCGGATATAAGCTGCAGGGGATATGAGATGGCCATAGTCCACGGCAACGGTCCGCAGGTCGGGCGCATTGCGCTTTCACAGGAGATAGCCGCCAAACAAGATCCAACTCTTCCCGCAATGCCCTTCGACGTATGCGGTGCAATGAGCCAGGGCTATATCGGTTACCAGATACAGCAGTGTCTCCGCGACGCGCTCAGAAACCGGAACCGTAACGTCCCTGTGGTTACACTGATAACACAGGTGATCGTCGATGAGAACGACAAGGCATTTGAGAATCCGACAAAACCCATCGGTCCCTTCTACTCGGAGGAAGAGGCTAAAAGGCTTCAGAAAGAAAAGGGCTACACCGTAAAGGAAGACGCAGGACGCGGCTGGCGCAGAGTAGTAGCTTCACCGACACCGAAGCGTATCGCTGAACTTGATTCCGTCAAGCGCCTCTGGGATTCAACAATAGTCATAACAGCCGGCGGCGGCGGGATCCCTGTAATAGAAAACCTCGACGGATCGCTTACAGGCGTCGCTGCCGTCATAGACAAAGATCTGGCGGCTGAACGCCTTGCGGAAGACATGGAGACAGATATCCTCCTCATTCTAACCGAGGTGGATAAGGTCTGCCTGAACTTCAATAAGCCGAATCAGCAGGAATTGAGCCATATAACGGTCCCGGAAGCCATCAAATACATCGACGAGGGCCATTTCGCAGCCGGCAGCATGCTCCCCAAGGTGATGGCTGCAATCAAGTTCGCACGCCGATTCCCCGGCAAGAAGGCCATCATCACATCGCTTTACAAAGCCACAGAAGCTCTTGAGGGAACAGAGGGCACCGTAATAACAATGGCATAAAAGGCAAATGCCATCATTTTACGCTATGACCCCAGCAAAAATTGGAACTCGATACTAGATTTAACAATAACACCCATGGTTGATACTTTCAATGTTGCATTATTTCTGGCAAGTCCTATCCGCTGACCGGCCCTCTGAGCATTCGACCGGATAGGCAGTTACCGGTCATATATGGATCCGCATTCGGAAAGATTCCAACCGCCCTTGTCCGTCTGCGGATCTCTAAACAAAAAACTTACTTCATCCCCAAATTGGCAGTATAAATACAGGAATGAAGGTTAAATCAGACTATGCCAAGTACCGCGGCCCAGAAAGGTATGGATATTATGCCTAGCACAGTCGTTGATGCAACAAGGTCAGCCGCATAGTCGCCGTCCATGCCCATTTCCTTCGCAAGTATGAAACAGTTCACTGCCGACGGCATTGAACTGAGCATGACTGTTGCCTGAAGCAGGGGGCGCGGTATCGGAAGAAGGATGAGAAGCCCCCACATAAGCGCAGGGTGTATAAAAAGTTTGATAATCATGTCCGCCCATGTGGAACGAAGCATCTGAACGACTCTGCTTATCCGTGACAGCTCAAGCGTACCTCCGAGCGCAAGGAGTGCAACAGATGTTGCCGCGTTACCCATCAGTTTCATCGTCTCATCAAGCACAGTCGGAAGTTTTTCAAGGCCGGTCAGTGCCAGAGCAATACCTCCGAAACATGAGATGATAAGCGGATTGAGGGCGATCCTTTTAAGAATGCTGAGAAAACCTGGAAGGCTTGGCTTTCCGGAAAGTGCGATCTCGCCGGTCATTATCGAAAAAAGCTGGAACGATATAGTGCTCACCGCAAGGTAAATTGAGGCATTGTGGAGCCCGGACTCCCCCATCGCAAGATACATAACGGGAAAACCGAGGTAGATGTTGTTCGCACGTATTGAAGAAAAAGCTGAGACAGCTATGCGTCCGGTATTACCCTTGTGGAATATATATTTCGCCCCGCACCAGGCTATGATTATAGTTAAGATATAACAGACATTGAGCGCAAGCAGCAGGTTCGGCTGGGAGAGGATCTCCCTTCCGGAGATAAACGTTGTGCGGAAGAGAAGCGGGGGAAGTATGACCCAGTAGAGTGTCTTGGTGAGCGTTTTTACATCCCTCTCGCTATAAAAACCACGCACCCTCAGGAGATTACCAGTTATAATGATTATCATCAGAGGAAGTACAAGAAATAGACCAAACATGCGCATATGCCCCTTCATCAATATATCATCGACTGATTATAACCCCGAAGGACCGCTTCGGGTGGAGGAATAACCCATGAAAATATCGGGATCGGTATCCTCGGCGTTTAAAAAATCTTTGAGTTTGTCTCTTTCTGCCATATTTATTGCCTTGATATTGCTTTCAGCGACGGTCACTTCGGCAGCGGCTGACAGCGTCGGCAGCGGAAAACCGGACAAAATGCCGGAGATGCATTTTTATGTACTAAACGTAGGACAGGGAGATTGCTCCCTTTTCATATTCCCGAACGGACAGACGATGCTGATAGATGCAGGAACGGAGGATTCCGGCAAGGGCATAGTCAGATATCTTAAGAGCTGCGGCGTTAAAAAAATAGACTGTCTGGTCGCGACTCATCCGCACTCCGACCACATAGGCGGCATGAAGACCGTCATAGAAAAGTTTAAGATAGGTAAAATTTGGGATTCGGGCTTTATCCTCGGCTCAAAACCGCAGAAAGATTTTTATATAACGATAAAGAACAAAAATATACGTTTCGGACGTCCGAAACGCGGTTACTCGGAAAAGTTCGGCGAAGTGCTCGTTGAAGTGCTCGCTCCGGCGGCAGAGTTGAGGAACACAGACAGCGACGCGAACAACAACTGTCTGGTGCTGCTCATAACCTATGGCAAAGTCAGTTTTCTCATGGCGGGAGACATGGAGGAAGAGGAGCGCAGGACAATAGAACCATTGCCTCTGTGTGCCGTGCTGAAGGCAGCTCACCATGGCAGCAAGAACGGAACGGACATGCGCATGCTGCGCGAGACATCTCCAATCGCAGTCATACTCAGCTACGGGAAGGACAACTCCTATGGATTCCCTCACAAAGAAGTAGTCCTGGCTCTTTCTAAGATGCGTATCAAGCGTTTTGACACAGTCAACGGAGCTCTGAAATTCCGGACTGACGGCATCAGCCTTACTTATCCGAAAAACAGGGAGGTATTCGCAGTTGAAAAATAAAACCGAGACTGTATTCGTTGATTCGATCAACGGAAATGTGTGCAGGCTTCTCATAGGAGAAGCTGCGGTACCTGTCGAAATGCCGCTCGCTCTCCTGCCTGAAGGAACAGCCGAGGGCGACTGCTTCTCTATGATTTTCGAACCAAACGCCGAACTTCGCGCACAGACTTTAAAAGAGTCGAAAATGTTACTTCAAAAACTCGGCGACAACCCCTGAATTTTAATGGATCAGCCGCTGTAAAATATTTGCAGCATACAGACATATCTGACATTACAGTTTATTTTATCATCAAAGTTTAATTTGACTTTTTCATTTGCGAAGCCTGAGACCATAAGAGGCTATTATAAGTATAATATATAAGAATTTGTAATAGCGCTTTAGGGAGGGGGTCCTACAGGATGTCACTGTTACGCATCGGTATCATACAGACAGACGTCAGGCTCGGTGACAGGGATGGCAACTATGCCCGCCTAGAAGATCTGCTCAACAGCAAATGGGTTTGTTCCACAACAGAGACGGCGGTGATACTTCCAGAGATATGGGATGTCGCTTACGTTATTGATGCTCCGGGTTTATATGGAGACCCGGATGCACATCAGGCTGCCGCTTTTCTCGGCGGGCTTGCAAAAAAACACAACTGCTGGTTCGCCGGAGGCTCGGTTCTTGCCGTGACGGATGAAGGTGCGTTCAATCGCGCGATGGCTGTGACACCGGAGGGTGAATATCTCGCGTACTACGATAAGGCCCACCTCATACCACTGATGGAAGAAGATAAATACCTGCAAGCGGGGGACAGCAGGACACACTTCATGCTCGGCCCCGTACATGCCGCAATGGCGATATGCTATGACCTGCGCTTCTGCGAATGGCTCAGGCTGTATGCGATTGAGGGTGCGGAGATACTTTTCATCTCAGCCGAATGGCCGGCATCCCGCATTGATCATTGGATCACGCTGCTTAAGGCACGCGCGATAGAAAATATGATGTATGTGGTCGGCTGCAACAGGGTCGGAACGTCCGACGGGACCCTCTTCGGCGGTCACTCAATGGCAATAGATCCTTGGGGAGAGGTGCTGTACGAGGGCGGGGACAGAGAAGAATTCACATTTGTGGAATTTGATACCGATAAAGTAAAAAAAGCACGTGACTTCCTGAAAGTCTTTAATGTCAGACGTCCTGAACTGTACAGGGAGAATGCAGATGCATGTGATTGACCTGCGGAAGAAGTACTTTATAGATCCGCGGCTGATGGCTTACTTTGCCGCTTTGACTGTAATTACCGGCTTGGCCTTTGTCTTCTTCAGCAGCTTCAGCAGCAGCGTTAACCAGGACAGACTCATCGAGGAAAACAAGCAGCTTTCCGAGATAGCGAGCATGACTGCCGGGTACGTAAGGGAACGCGTCAACCTGCAGATGCTGTTCACCAGGACGGCGGCAAATCAGATAAAAGTCCTCGGCGGGCCAAATGAGCCGGCGGCAGCTGTAATTCTGCGTGAGGCAGTAAAAGAGGGCGGCTTCGAATCCATGTCCATAATCTTTCCTGA